>CAYOHV010000046.1:8411-9468 GCA_964403825.1 uncultured Bifidobacterium sp.
GGTTCGTTCAATCGACACCAACTTGAAGCACAACGGTTGGGCTTACCTCTGCGAATTGAACGCAATGAACGTTTGGGCTGGGATATAGATCGTCCCGACGATCTGGAGCCACCGCCATGGGCGTAGAACAACCACTCCCCTTCAGCGACAATTCACAAATGGCCCCCGACTCGCGCAATCTCCCGACACCCAAAAAAGCGTTAGTGATTGCCGCCCATCCCGACGATGCCGAATTTCATTGCGGCGCCACATTGGCCAAGTGGGCGTCTAACGGTTGCCAGGTGAATTATCTCGTTCTCACCGACGGCTCTAAAGGCACGTGGGATCCGGGCGCAAACATTGCGCTTCTCATCGAAACCCGTCGCAAAGAGCAAGCAAATGCAGCGCGCAAAATTGGTGCCACTGGCAAAGTGATCATGCTCGATCATGTTGACGGCGAATTAGACGCAACGTTGCATACACGCGATCAAGTTGCGTATTGGATTCGCTCGATTGAACCCGATGTCGTTTTAGCCCACGATCCTTGGAAGCGATATCGACTGCATCCCGATCATCGCAACGCCGGCTACTTAGCGTTAGACGGAATTGTCGCCGCGCGCGATCCCCATTTCTTTCGTCATCATGACGTTGCTCATCATCGCCCTGACGCCATTTTGTTATTCGAAGCCGACGAAGCAAATCACTGCGAAGACGTCACGGGTTATGTCCAAACAAAAATCGATGCACTAATGGAGCATCGCAGCCAGTTCCATACGACTCATCAAATTGAGGACGATGGCACTGGCGCCGAACGATTTGCCGAGCGCGTGAACGAACATGCTGCCGATGCCGGTCGTGCCGCCGGTTTTGCCGCCGGCGAGCAGTTCAGACTTCTGCCATAAAACTCACGGCATTCCAACGGCGCGCGGGGTATCCGCGCTTTGGGCCGAAGTTCGCGCTTGGATTATCAAGCAATGAGCGACCGACGGATTTACGTCCTCGACACTTCGGTACTTCTCGCCGACCCGAAGGCAATGACCAAGTTCGAGGAACACGAAGTTGTTATCCCCGTAGTTGT
>CAYOHV010000047.1:0-4209 GCA_964403825.1 uncultured Bifidobacterium sp.
ATGAAGCACGACGATGTGCTCTCATCCCCCCAAGGAGAAACCTATGTCTCGTCGCCCCTTAAAGATTGTTGGTGGTGTTGTCGTTGCCGCCGCATTGATGTTCGGAGCTGTTGCTTGCAGCAGCGATTCAAAGTCAAGCGATAAATCAAGTTCGTCAACCACCATGGCGACGAAGTCGGAAAACATTGTGCAAATTGCATCTGGCAATCCTGACTTCTCGACACTTGTCAATGCAGTCACGACTGCAGGGTTAGCGCAAACACTTTCCGGCACTGGTCCGTTCACCGTTTTCGCTCCCACCAATGAAGCGTTCGCGAAGTTGCCGGCCGGAACTTTGGCTTCACTTACTCCTGATCAATTGAAGTCAATCCTCACCTATCACGTTGTCGCTGGTGAAGTTTTGGCAAAGGACGTAAAGGCCGGCAAAGTGAAGACCGTTAATGGTGCTGAATTCACCATCAACACCACTGGTGGAAAGGTCACCATCACCGACGCCAAGGGCAACACGGTGAATGTTGTTCGCACCGACATTCAAGGCAACAACGGTGTCATTCATGTCATCGATGGTGTGCTGATGCCATAAGAACTCTCGCTAAGCGAAGTTTGTGGGAAGGGCCCGAGTCTGACTCGGGCCCTTTTCATATATATGTGTCGAACTTGCTAGGAGTTAATCAGTGGGCAGAGGAAAGGTGATGCATTTTGATCCCATTTCTGAAACTCGTCCAAGTGATTGATAACGACGACGAGCGAACCACCACTTTCCATCGCGACGCACAAATTGATCGCGATAAAGACCATATGCATCGGTCCGTCCCGCTTCGGGATCATGCCGTAATTCCCACATGAACATTCGCGCTGACGCCGAATCTCCATCAATATCAATCACGGTATTGAGAATCACAAATTCAAAGAGATCCATATGCGCAATTGAAGTTCCAATGAAATTGCCGACCTCATCAGGTCCGTTTAATTCGATCACCTGATCGAGAAGATCGAGGCTCACCAAAATGTCGGGGCGGAAAATATGGTGGAGTTCGTTCCAGGCGCGACGATTCACGATGTCGGCATACGTGTTTTGCAGCCGCCGCAGGCTGACGTAGTCGATGATTTCTTGTTCCATCATTTCCCCCTCGAAAAGATGATTTTGCCCCAAAGGCTACGCCCCCAAGCCTCCCTTGGGTTTTGGCCTTTCGTTGGCGGCGATCTGATTTTTTCTTGATGCCTTTCTAAACTTCCGTCCTAAGGCTTGTAGGGAGCTGGCGGAGAAAATGGGTAGTCGAAGCGCGCAAGTGAGGGCACAGGCGCTGTTCATTGCCGTTGCGGTGATGGCATCTACTTTCGCGTTCGCTGTCACGGCTGTTACGCCAAAAGTTGCTTCAGCTGCGGTGGCAAACGCCCCAACGATTACGGCGGTGACACCTGGGAATGGCTCGCTTCAAGTGGCGTTCACGGCGCCGTCAGGTGCAACTGGAATCACGAATTACGAATACTCCATTGACGGTGGCTTGACATGGGTTGCGCGTTCTCCGATTTCAACTGCTAGTCCGATAACAATCACTGGACTTTCAAATTGCACGACATATCCGTTGAGTATTCGCGCAGTAAACAGTGATGGCGCTGGGTTACCCGCTGAGTCATGGAATGGCGTTCCTTCGCAATACACCTATGCGCTCAACAACGGAAAGATGCGCTTTGGTAACGGATCTGAGGCATCAATTCTTCCCAGTGGAAACCTAAAGGCACCCACCTACTCAGCTTCGAATAGTTGGTGGCCGATGACCTATGGATCGACCGCGCTTAATTATGCGTTGGGTGTGGGTGGAGTTGGCACAAACGAATGGAATACCAACGGCACTATCCAGGAATTTTCAAATGTCACGCTGACACGCCAAACAATTGATTGTTCAGCATTTGTTGTCACGGGAACCAGCGGTTCAGTTGCAACCGGTTATGGCACATTGGCAACGACGGGACGCTACACATTTTCATCGGGTGAAAAGGTCGAAATCACTCGTCGATACACGCAGACTGCGAACAGCCAGTACACCGTGTTTAGTGAATCGATCAAAAACGTTGGCACGTCAACCATTAGTAACGCTCGACTGTGGGTAGGAACTCAAGACGATTACATCGGTAGTAGCGATACCAACACGAAGCGTCGAGGAAACATCAATAGCAGCGGAGTTTTTTCGAAGATTACGAGTGCGAGCCAACAGGCAAAAGTTCTTGAGATCTCGAACGGCACCGATACGGTTTATTTCTATACGACCTCAAACCTCGGAAATGTCACCGGTTTGCAAAGGTACGGAAACTTCGTTACCCAAGTCGTCAATATGAATCCTGCATCGGCGGCGATCGAAGTGACCAACGATGGCTCGTACGGAATGTTTTTGCGGTTCCAAGATTTGGCACCGGATGCGGTTGAATCATTTAGTTGGTACTACGTCGCCACTCCGAGTGCATCCGCTCAATCGGTATTAGCGGGAGTGGCGACAGCTGCTTTGCCGCAGGCTCCATCAGTATCGTCGGTAACGTCGGGCAACTCTTCAGCGACTGTGAACTTCACTGCAGGCGACGCTGGCGGTGCGCCGATTACCAATTATCAGTACTCGGTCAATGGCGGAACAACTTGGATAACGCGATCACCGGCTTCGACGACGAGTCCGCTAGTGATATCGGGTCTTCAAAATGGCACTTCATATGATGTGCAAATTCGAGCGGTGAACTCTGAAGGTCCGGGAGCTGCAACATCAACTACACAGGTAACACCTCAAGGACCACCTGCTGCGCCGACAATCACGGGAATCACGCAAACCGCAACATCGTTAAATGTTGGTTTTACTGCGCCGAGTTCAAATGGCGGTTCAACAGTTACAAACTATGAGTACACCACTGACGGCGGAACAACATGGGTAGCGGTTTCACCAGCATCAACATCAAGTCCACTTTCGATTTCTGGTCTTGCCGCGGGTACGAATTATTCCGTTGCTATCCGAGCTGTCAATGCTATAGGACCTGGAACAGCAACGGCGACGCGCGCCGTTTCGACCTACAACGTTCCATCGGCACCGTCGATTTCCTCGGTTGAATTGCGCGATTCGTCTTTACTTCTCAATGTTTCACTTGGAAGTAACGGTGGTACGCCTTTAACAAACCTTGAGTACTCCATTGACAATGGTGTTACGTGGGTTGCGCGGAACCCAGCAAGTACGTTCTCTCCACTTTTGGTAAGCGGTCTTCAAAATGGAACTACCTATGACGTGCGCGTGCGCGCTGTTAATGCGGTAGGCGAGTCAGCGGCATCTGCAGCGGTGCAAGGCACTCCGGCTTCAATTCCCGGTATCCCCGCACTTTCGGGAAGTGTGACGGCAAGTTCGCAATCGATCGGTGTCACCATTTCGCCACCTAACGACGGCGGTTCCGCAATCACTGGCTATGAGTATTCGACTGATCGCGGCGCAACTTGGAGAGGTCGAACCGATAGCGGCGGAACTTCAAGTTCGTTGCAAATTGATTTTCTCTCGACTGACGGAATAACTCGATTGACGAACGGGGTTGAGTACTGCGTTCAAGTTCGTGCATTGAACGCAGTCGGAACAGGTCTAGCGTCATCAGATTTATGCACTACGCCAAAGTCTGCTCCAGACGCACCAGTTGTGACGAGCGCGATTTCACGAGACCGCGCAATTGATATCGCATTCACTCTCGGTTCAAACGGTGGTGAGCCGATTACTTCGCTGGAATACTGCATTTCAACATGTACATCCGCATCTGATTGGATCACGGCATCAAGTATTCAAAGTCCATTGCGAATTAGTGGACTCACTAATGGAACGAACTACACAGTAACTCTTCGCTCGAGCAATACCATCGGAACAAGCGCGAATTCCGCCACGCAGAACGCTTCTACGGTGCCCGCCAATTCTCCATCGGAACCAACGGTGACATCGGTGACCACGAGTTCGCAGTCGGCCACAGTTACGTTTAGCGCTCCCATCAGTGATGGCGGTTCGGCGATCACGAACTATCAGTATTCACTTGATGGCGGCACAACTTGGACAACGCGCTCGCCGGTTTCAACTTCCAGTCCGCTTGTTATTAACGGCCTGACGAATGGCACCACTTACGGAATTTCCCTGCGCGCAGTCACTTCGTATACGACTGGTCTTGCAAGCAGCACAACTTTTGCAACACCGCTTTCTATCCCGT
>CAYOHV010000047.1:4309-6219 GCA_964403825.1 uncultured Bifidobacterium sp.
TATACGACTGGTCTTGCAAGCAGCACAACTTTTGCAACACCGCTTTCTATCCCGTCGAGTCCGCAATCGGTTGTTACCACTGGTCTTAATCAGAGGATAAGTGTTTCCTTCACTGCGCCGGATTCTGGCGGATCTCCGATCACTACTTACCAATATGCGCTTTCGACCGATAACGGAACCTCGTATGGATCGTGGGTTTCGACGAACTCAACGCTTACGTCATTCACGATTAATGGATTGGTTAATGGAACTGGTTATCGCGTTTTAGTTCGTGCTCTAAACGCCGTTGGTGATGGAACTTCGTCGACCGCCCAAGGAACAAATACCACTCCGTCAGGTGTCCCAGAATCGCCGGCGATCACGAGCACAGCAAACGCTGACAATCTTGGATCACTCACTGGTGCACAAATTGCTGTTTATTTCACTGAACCGGCAAATAATGGTTCGACAATCTCGAATTACCAGTATTCAACCGACGGTGGAACAACCTGGCGTAACCGAACTGATGGAACTGGTCGATTCTCGCCAATTGTGATTTCGAACTTGTCTACTGACGGCACAACAGCTCTTTCTCGAGGAACGAGTTATCCGGTAAAGATCCGCGCCGTAAATGCAAACGGTAACGGCGATCCGTCCGCGCAGATCACGATTACAACTGGTGGCGACTTAGTTCCGCCGACCGTTACCATCACAACCGCTTCAGCAACTTCCTCCTCGCGAGTCTTCACTTATTCATTCCAGTTCTCGGAATCAATTTCTGGTTTCGCGACTTCGGATTTTGTTCAAAGTTCAGGTACCGCATCATGTTCGACGACTGCGGTTTCGGCATCGTCAGGAACGAACCTCACAGCCACCGTTACTTGCACCACTGATGGCACAGTCGTTATGCGATTAGCGGCAAACGCGGTCACCGATGCCGGTGGGAATACTGGCCCAGTTGCGTTGGTGACAACAACACAAGTGCAAGTAGATGGCACTGTGCCGCAAGTTTCGTACGTTGTTTCTTCTACCTCGACGACACGCAACTTGAGTTATCAAGTTAATTTCACTGAAATCGTCTCGGGAATGACCGTAAGCGACTTCTCGCAGACCGGAGGAACTGCGGCATGTTCGACAACTTCTGTTTCGGCATCGACTGGAAGTTCGTTCGTCTTTACAGTTGTTTGTTCGACTGATGGAACCGTCGTAATGACATTGGCGTCAGGTGCCGTCACCGATGGGGTTAATGCAGCCCCAGCAACTGCGTCGTCGGCATCTTCGGTGCTTGTTGATTCAGTTGTCCCAACCGTGACGGTTACGCCGAGTGGAGCCACCTCGGCATCTCGAACTCTCACATATTCATTGCAGTTTTCCGAGTCGATATCTGGATTTGCCCTGGCCGATTTCGCTCAAGATTCGGGCACTGCTTCTTGTTCCACGACGGCAATTTCTTCAGCATCGGGTACCAACCTCACTGCCACGGTGACATGCTCGAACGATGGCACTGTTGTTATGAAGTTGCTGGCGAATTCGATAACTGATGCCGGCGGAAATATCGGTCCTGCAACTGCGGTAACGACGAGTCAAGTGCGCGTTGATGCCACGGTTCCGCAAGTTACCTACGTGGTTCCGGCGACATCATCGGTTCGCAGTTTGAATTATCAAGTTGACTTCACCGAAATTGTTTCCGATGTAACTACCGCTGATTTCGTTCAAACTTCGGGAACCGCATCGTGTGCAACAAGTGCAGTTTCAGCTTCTACGGGAAGTTCATTCGTATTCACAGTTGTTTGCACCACCGATGGCACGGTTGTTATGAGTTTGCTTTCTGGCGCCGCGACTGACGGAGTCAACACGGCGCCGACCACTTCTCAAGCGGCACCATCGATAACTGTTGACAGCGTTGTTCCGACAGTCGTTGTCACCGGACC
>CAYOHV010000047.1:6319-9271 GCA_964403825.1 uncultured Bifidobacterium sp.
TTGCGAACTCCGTTACTGATGGTTTGTTTACCGGTCCGCAATCGGCAATGGCGACAGGATCTGTATCGGTAGTTGCTAATGCTGCTACTCCACCGATCAATCGACTTGCACCGATCGTCGTACCGCCACCGGTTCCAACACCCGCTCCGTTGCCGTCAATGACTACAACGACGGTGGTAACTCCCCAACAACCAGTTTTAATTGATGGCAGTTTGCCGGAAGTACGCACAAATGTTCCTGTTGTTCTTGTTGGGGGACAAGAAATTCAAGCTGTAATCGAAGTAGTTCCTGACGTTGGGATTCGAATTGTTCTTCCCGCTGGTGTGGAACTTAACTTCATCGTCACCGACCAAGGTGGAAACTCGTTGCCCCCTTCACCCGACGGGGTGATTCAGGTAGATCGCGGTGCGCGTATTCGACTGGCAGGCGAAGGTGTGATGCCGGGATCAGAAGTCATGGTTTGGCTTTTCTCTGAACCGAAACTGCTGGGCACAGTTATTGCTGACGCTGACGGAAAGTTTGTCGCTGACTTCCCAGTTGGTAGCGATGTCGAGATCGGTCAGCACACTGCACAAATCAATGCCGTGGGTCTCGATGGATCGCCGCTGTCGGTTAACTCTGCTGTGCGTGTAGATGACAATGGTCGCTCGACAAATTCGTCAGATGCGTGGGCTATTTTCCTCGGAATATTTATGGCGGCCGTGGCAGCAGTTGTGGGCACTTGGTTGTTTATTGCAACTCGACGCTCACGCCGCAACGAAGAAATCGTCTAACAATCACAAATCCTGTTTGCAGTATTCAAGTCTGCAAGTGAATATGACCGAGTGGGAATTAGCCGGCGAATTGCGGGCTAATTCCACCTGACGGCGAACCGTTAATTGACGTTGTTGGGCTAGCCGGTGTCGTGGTTGTTGATACAACCGGAATCACTGCGCCCGTCACTTTGGTAACTGCGTGAAGGTTTGACGCGTTGGTAATGACAACGTAAATCGTTCCTGACGATGAAACACCGATTCCAAATGCTGAACCTAATAACGGATCGTTACTAGCCAATCCGCTTGGGGCCAGACTTCCTGTTCCGTCACCGTTAGGGAGAATGGCGCGCACGCCGATCGAACTGGCTTCGTCAACAATGACGATCGTTGACGACGCACCGAAAAAGGCAATGCCATTAGTGCTCGAACTTGGCACGGTGTCGGTCCAGTAAGTCGTATACGAATTCGTTCCGCCCGACACATCAAATTTGAGAATGAAATCATTCGCGCTGACTGATGAATCACCGTTTACAACTGCATATAAGTCTCCATCGGGACCGAATGCCATTGGCAAAATAAAGCCAGTAAAAGCGGGAACACTTAGTTGAGTGAAGGTTGTTGCTGGATCAGAGGCGCGCTTGACGTAGATCGAGTTGCCCCAATTGTTAGCGTAAATATCTCCATTTGGTGCAACGGCAACGCCACATGGTTCGAAACTTGACGAAGAAAAATTTGCTTCGATGGTGATATCGGAAGTTGAAACTGGGAATGATGCCGAGGTGGGGATCGATACGACCATTGCTTGGTAACACGTCCAATAAATTTTGTTGTTTGCATATGCAATGCCGTAGTTGCGTTGATCGGCGCAACCAGGAATAGGCGCGGTTGATGCGTTCCATGCGATGGTTGCTGTTCCGTCGGGAGCGAACTTGGTGACGCGTGACGATGGATTGTCATTACTCGAAACCCATAAATTTCCACTGGGGTCGACCACCGATTGGTTGGGGAAGTTCGCCAGCGATGGGCTCGAACTGGGCACGAACACCGACGTTGTCGCTGTTGCACTGCTTGCGGTAAGTCCCATAAGAGCGATGCACGACAAAACAAGTACCGCGATGAAAGATTTGGCGATGGTCGAACCGGAGAAGCGCATATTGTGCATACTAATGACATTATGAATGTCATTAGAAGTTTGGGTTGATGAAACTGGTTCAGTTGTTAGACCCTTGGTTTAGTCCCATTTTTGGACCCGCTGCTTTGTGCGGCGACTCCTACTCCGGGTGTGATCCAAACTATATTTTGACGGCATGAGTGTCACTAAATACCGAATCATGTCTGTCGCCGCCTTTTTTGTTCTTTTGTTGATGACATTGGGACTTCCTTTTGGTAATTCAACAACGTCAACCGCGTCGGCTTCGGTTACACAGCCAAATGTGTTGGCAATCCATTCGATGAATTGGCAAACCGCTGACTATGCGCAGTGGATTAATCAACTTTCAGGTTCGCCCTCATTTGGTTCGCTCACATTGTTTGATGCGGAAAATGCGACACCAACGACTACCAACTTGCTGGGCATTGACCTAGTCATCATTTCGACTGGCTACGACTTATTGGACACGAACGCAGTGGGAAACTTGCTTGCCGACTTTGTTGATCAAGGTGGACGGGTCATCGTCACCACTTACTCGTTTGCGTGCACTCTCGATTCAAGCGGTCCGGTCAATTGGGGTATAGGCGGACGCTGGGAAACAGAGCAGTACTCGCCGATCATTCCCGCGGCAGCCCGCGGTGGCAATTGCGCCACGTATACATGGAATGCACAACAACAAATGCAAGTAACGGCACCCTCATCGCCCTATATGGCGAACGTCGGTGCCATTGTGAATCAAGGTTCTACGGGTAACACCGACATCAATACGGACTTGGCATTTGCCGCAAACGCCACGCCGTTAGCGACATGGAGCACGCCGGCAAATTTGCCGATGGCTGCGTTTAATGATCGATGCGTTTTTGCCGTCAATTTCTATCCACCGCGAGTTGTCGATTTCCTCGCACCGAGCAACGCTTCGTTCAATCAAATGATTAAGAATTTTGCCACGGTGCCTTGTACGCCTCGATCCAACCAAACACCAGTGGTGGATACGCCGAGTAGCAATCCAGCTCCGTTAGTCACTGCAACTTTCACCGGGTAAGTTCC
>CAYOHV010000048.1:0-1959 GCA_964403825.1 uncultured Bifidobacterium sp.
ACGACGCGATTGCGCCGCTAATGCTTCGGTTACTTGAGGCAATGAATGACCGGTCATGGCACCGGTATCGCCCAGACAGAAATCAACGTATTCGTTGCCATCCACGTCGAAAAGGCGTGAATTTTCTGCGCGATCAACAAACACCGGAAAGGAGCCGGGCCAGCGAGTCATCCAGTTCATGGGCACGCCCGCAATCAACGAGCCCCGCGCTCTTTGCGCTAGTTCCTGACTGCGCGGGTGCAGTTCCACAAAACGTTGTTCTTCTTGCTCGCGCAAGGTTGCCAACCACGCCCGATCAATTTGCCCGCGCATTTTTCCTCCGCCTTACCCGATGACGTCGTTAAGAACCCTAGGCTTAGAACATGCGCATCGGAAAGATTGAACTGCGAATTGTTGATCTTCCCTTGGTGCAGCCCTTTGTTACTGGCTTTGGTTCGTTAACTAGTCGTTCAGCTGTGGTTGTACGCATCGAAACTGATTTGGGTGAGGGTTGGGGCGATTGTGGGGCCATGCCCACGATTGGCTACTCCCAAGAATCCACCGAAACGGCATTTTCGTTTTTACAAAAAAATTCCGGCGCACTTTTGCACGAAGATTTGTCGCCAGCAACGATGCGTCGGCACTTCCAAGACGCGGCGGAAAACCCGATGGCGTGCGCCGCATTAGAACTTGCCATGCTCGACGCACAAGCGCGATCGCAATCAATTTCGTTAGCCAAAATTTTCAGTCAAGACGCTCGAAAAACTGTTCCCGCCGGAGTTGTTATTGGACTTGCACCGATTTTTGAACTTCTGCAAGAAGTCGAATTACGAATCGGTGAGGGCTACCAACGTTTGAAAATCAAAATCCAACCTGGTCACGATGTCGATGTACTGCGCCAAATTCGACACGTCGCCGGTTATGCAATTGAACTTTGCGCCGATGCCAACGGCGCTTACGGAAAAGATGACTTCAAAGTTCTGCGGGAACTGGATGAGTTCAATCTTTCTTATATCGAACAACCATTACACGAGGATTTTTCGGTGCATGCAGAACTCGCCCAACAACTCAGCACGCCCTTGTGCTTAGACGAGTCGTTGCCGACCATTGCGTTAGCCAAGCGAGCAATTGATATGGGTGCCTGTTCGGTTATTTGCATCAAAGCGCCGCGCTTTGGTTCGTGGACTGAAACCGTGGCGTTCATGGACCAATGCCATGCCGACAACATCCCCACTTGGGTTGGCGGATTAGTGGAAACCGGCATAGGGCGCCGCGCCAATGTGGCCCTGGCTGCGCACCCAGGCGCAACGCTATGCGGCGATATCGGCGCAACGGGCCGTTTCTTTGCCGAAGATATTTGTGCACCGCTCACACTCGACGGCTCGGTAATCGCCGTTAACGACCAACCTGGTTTTGGCGAACCGCCCACCGAAGAAGTTTTGGACCGAGTGACGGTGCGCAGCGAATTCATCGCCTAGGTTTTTCCTATGAGCATTCTTGATCGATTTCGGGTTGATGGAAAAGTTGCATTAGTGACCGGTGCCGGTCGCGGTATCGGTGCCGCCTCAGCACGCGTGCTAGCAGAAGCCGGCGCCGATATTGCTTTGACAGCGCGCACGGCAGAACAACTTGACGAAGTAGCGGCCGACATTCGCCGTCTCGGTCGTAAAGCATTTGTTTTGCCCGGCGATGTCAACGATGTTGAATTCATTCGCACCTTCGCTAATGCATCACGCGAGGAATTGGGCAAGATCGACATTGTCGTAAACAACGCTGGTGGATCGCCTCCCGCTGCCATTAACGATGTAACGCCGAAGTCATTTGAAGCAGCCTTTCATTTCAATGTCACCACCGCCTTAGTGATGACGCAGGCTTGTATCCCCGACCTCGTCGCCAATAACGGATGCGTCGTGAATATTTCATCGATGGCAGGCCGCACCGCCGCCCGTGGTTTAACGCAATACGGCGTGGCCAAAGCGG
>CAYOHV010000048.1:1969-9210 GCA_964403825.1 uncultured Bifidobacterium sp.
CCCCCGTTATCTCGCCACTGATCTCAATCCCAAAGTGCGCGTCAACGGTATTGCCGTGGGATCAACTGCTACCTCAGCGCTCGAAACGGTATTAACCATGCCGGAAATTCGCGACGCCATGATCGCGGCTACTCCGCTTCGCTTTATCGGCGAACCAGAAGACATCGCGCTTGGCGTTTTGTATTTGTCTTCGCCCGCGGCGCGCTACATCACCGGCAAGATTTTTGAAATCGACGGCGGAACCGAATCGTCAACTCTCGACATTCCGATTCCTGACTTTTAAACATCGCCTGACATTCAGGCTTTGCTTGTTAGATGGCAACGGTTTCGGTATCGCGTCCGGAACGTAATGCCGTGCCTGGCGTCGCGCCCGTGACTTTTCCGCCCAACACAATGGGTGTGCCGTTCACAATGGTGGCTTCCACACCAGTTGCTTCGGAATACAAACGCCAACCACCACCAGGAAGATCGGCGCGCGGAGTGATTGTTCCCGGACCAATTTTTTCTGGATCCATGATGACTAAATCGGCAATCCAGCCCGTTTGTACACGGCCACGATCTTTCAATCCGTAGAAACGGGCCGGCACATCGGTAAATAGACGAACGGCGCGTTCCAATGAAATGAGTTGACGCTTCCGCACGGTTTCAGCCATGAAACTGGTGTGACAGGCGAATGTCTTCATCATGTCGAGATGCGCGCCCGCATCAGAACCACCGGCAATGACGCGTGGTTCGGTTTCCAAAAGACGAACTCGTTCATCCCATGAAGCATCATCGGTGCCAATGGCCAATGGTTCGAATCCTGTTTGCAAATCATCAGCAACGATGAGATCGAACATGGCGGTCATCGCATCTTTATTTTGCTCAGCGGCAATGGCGGAAATTCGCATTCCCACATACCGTTGTAATTCAGGATTTTGTACATCGACCACGGTGTAGTCGGCGAAATTCATCAACATATTGCTGGTTTGGCCGGGCGGTAATGCCTGCGCGATTTGTGCTCGCACATTGGGATCGGCGAATGCTGCCAAACGTTCCGGATGTGGGAGATGAATGAAATCTTTGATGCCGGGCAACATGTCGAGCACGAAACCAGCTGCGAAACATAAACGCATACGCATTGGTTCCGGCAACAACAAACCAACCACATGGCCACCGCGTTCAGCGGCAACATCCGACGCTGACAGTTTGTTTTCGCGGCCGGCGCGCATGCTTTCATCGGCCGAAACCACCATCACGTTCCAGTTAAGTGAACGCTTTGCAATGGCACTCATGTCGGCCATTAACGCAATTTCGTCGTCGGTGAAAATAGCGGCTGCGGCGGCAATGAATTCCAACGAAGTGCCGGCATGTTCTCCGGCGGCCTTTGCCAGCGCCAAAAATTCTTCTCGTGTCGCAAAACGTGAAGGAACTGGGTTACCTAAATGATCGCTATGCGAACCAGAGGCCGTTGATGAAAAACCAATTCCACCCGCCGCAATACTTTCGTGCAGAAGAGCAACCATGGCTTCGAGTTGTTGCGGGGAGGCTTCATGGCCAACGGCGTCTTCACCCATAACCACACGACGAAGGGCACTATGTCCGACCATAAATCCGGCGTTCACCGCCAACTTGCCATCGAGTCGACCAAGCCAAGAACCAAAACCGTCCCAGGCTAAATCGAGTCCGGCTTCTAACGCTTCAACGGGCATGCCTTCAACACGGGCCAACATCGGCAATAAATAATCGGCCGCCGCTGGTGTAATCGGCGCGATTGAAAAACCACAATTGCCGCCAAAAATTGAAGTGACACCATGCAATGACGACGGAGTCGCCGCCGGATCCCACATCACTTGCGGATCGTAATGAGTATGAAGATCAACAAAACCGGGTGTTACCACTCGGCCTTCAGCATCGAGAGTGGTGCTGGCTTTTTCGTTGATGTCGCCAATTTCAACAATGCGTCCATCACGTACACCAACATCAGCGCGCTTGGCCGGCGCACCTGTTCCATCAATGACCGATCCGCCTTTGATTACAAGATCCAACATTTGGTGCCTCCCCGTAGCAACAGCCTTTATCCTGCCACTTTTTAGGCATGTAGGTCGGGCTCAGTCCATCCAGCCTTTGGCCCGAATGATCGACACCGCATTTTGTGCCAATTCAGTCTGCAATTGCAGTCCCGGCAGCGTTCCATTTGAACCCACAACAAAGCGTGGATCACGCAACGGGCAGTTTGCGCTGGCCCGTTTGGGATCTACACGCAAAATTCCAGAGGACGACGCTGCGCAATTTGTTGTGTTTGGTGGCGGCACATACGCAATTCGATCCGCCCAGGTTGCACCGGATTCACCAACAGCAGTCACTGCTTTTTGTAATTCGGTATTTATCTTTTGCGTTAACAGTTCGATTTGCCATTGCGAAAGAAAACTCACCGTTGGCGATGGAGGAACATAACCAGCAATCACAACTTTGGTGTTCACCGTACGCGCCAATAACGAAAATGAAACGGCCATCACGCGTTGCTGGATAAGTCCTTCTTTCACCAAATCATCAACACATTGTGCGAATAAATCGGATTGCGTTTTCTGATCCTTAAATGATTGACAGCCCAATGCTGGACCTAACGGAAGTCGCAGCAACATTGATCCGCCCATTGTCATGAAAACAAAGTCGGGATCTTCAGTAACAATTTTGCGCACGGTCGAAAAGTTCTGTCCGTCCTGCGATCCTTCTTCGACGGGCAAATCCATCCAACTACCCGTTGTTGATCCGGCCACTGCGAGATTTTGATAATCCGGAGAAGAGAAAATGCGCGCCACTTGCGACGCCCATGCTTCATTACCACCAACACCGACGCCGGCAGTCACTGCATCGCCGATGGCGCGAATCCGCAAACTTTCCGGAACAACTCGCGCCGTTTGTGCCGATGCCGAAACGGGCGAAAAAACGCTGGCCAACAAAAGAACACAGGTCGTGGCGAGAAAAATAAGCGCACGACTTTGACGCAGCATTGGCATGCGCTGACCCTACCGGCCAATGCCCGCTAGGAAAACGCGGGTCAATAAACAACATAAACTCGCCATTTGTGTCTGACTCCCCTGTTGTTAGCGGCTATCCGCCTTCTCGTCATGCCATGCGACATCTGGCGATCACTGTCGAACAACAACCAAGCGGGGACGTCGATGGTTGGTTCAAGGTCACGCCCATAACTCTTGGCCCCGATGGTCTTCCCTCCATGGCCTGCGTTGCCATGTTGGTTGATGCCCTCGGTGGTGTTCGCTCGATTACCGCCGCCGATCCTGATTGGGCTTTTACCGCCGATCTCACCTTGCACTTAGTTCCGTGTCCGCCCATGAGCGAACTCATGGCCAAGTTGCGTGTGCGTCGACGCGGACGCCGCACTTTGGTAATCGAAGCGGAATTACTTGGCGATCGTAAAAATTCATATGGATTTGGCACCCTCACCTTTGCCGTTGTTGATCGACCGGCCCAAGTAAAAGATGTCGAGATAACAATCCAACCGGGCATTCGTTCGCTTTCGTCTCTGCCCGCCGATGAACCACCCAGTCGCAACTACATCGAAGAATTGCCGTTCACTATCGAAGCGCCTGGTGTTTTGGTTTGCGATTTACAACCAGAAATTGCAAATACCGCCGGAGCCTTGCATGGCGCTGTTCATACCGCCGCATTCGACGAAGCGGGTAAATCTTTGGCGCGCGCTTTATGGGGCGTCGATGGTTTCACCACCGATTGTCATCTGGCCTTTTTAGATCTCGCCTTGCAGTCACCATTACGAGTTGTCAGTGAAATCATGGGCGAACCAAGCGAGCAAAAACTAGTGACGCGCGCCGAGTTGCGCGATGCCAATGGAAAATTATGTTCGTATGCCACAACAACGGTGATGCGCGCATGAGCGAATTCGGAAATCCCGCATCCATCGGTAATGCGCAGTACCTGCGCATGGATATCTTCGAACGCACAAACGGCGATGATCCACTTCCGCATACGGTCGGTGAATTTCAAACCGCACCGCATCTTGTTGATGAGAACGGATTTTTTTCAACGGGATTAATGATAAGCATGGTCGACTCAATCGGCGGCATGACCTCTGGTTTAGCCAGCCTTCCCGATTGGATCGTCACGACCAACTTGGCATTTCGTCGCACAAGCAACATGCTCACTCCATCAGTTACCACGATTGAATTCTCGGCCCAAGTTTTGCGTCGCGGTCGTTCTTCTGTTGTGACGCGTATTGATGCACGTAGCAATGAAGTTCACCTCGGAACCGGATGGCTTTCCTGCGCGGTGCTCACACCAGAAAACGGACCACCGCCATTTCAACGTCCCGTGCGACCAATGCAACGCCCGCCGGTTACCGATCCAGACTTCTTCGTTGAACCGTTTTCGTTTTTCAACCTCGAACGTAACGATGACCATTCGGTCTCATTGCGAATAATCGATCGTCTGCGTAACCCTTGGGGAATCCTCCACGGGGGCTCAATGGCGTTTTTATTGGATACCGCCGCCTGCGATGCCGTTGCCCGTGCGACCAAGTCAGAAAACGACAAAAGGCCCATTGTGAGCGAGGCCATGATCCACTACCTCGCCCCAGGCCGAGTTGGACCCGTCACCGCCAAAGCAGAAATCGTCGGAAGTCCCCGTGTAGGAAATCACGCACACGTCGTAAAAGTTGAAGTTCATGATGAAGGTGCCGACAACCGCTTAGTGACCTTGGCAGAAATCACGGTCGATTCGACGTTTTAGGTCGCAAATTTCCCAACATCGGCCTAGCGTTTCAGCCAATACCGTCACAAAGGAGACACCATGGCGATGACATTCGACGAAGCGGTAGCTGCGGTTTGTGGACCCGGCTCGCCGTTCGAGATTGCCGATGCCGAAGTAATGGGAATGCCAACACGCATCTTTCCCAACTTGCCTGCTGCCGTGAAGTCTGCGTTCGACACTGTGCGCACTCGTCCGGCTGATGACGTGTATCTCGTTTACGAAGATGAACGTTGGACAAATAGTGAAGTGCTTGCCAGCGTTGACAGCATTGGTGCTGCGTTAGTTAATGAATTCGGTGTGAAGCCCGGCGATCGCGTTGCTATCTACATGCGCAACTATCCCGAATGGGTGACATCATTCGGCGCCATCGTTTCGATCGGTGCCATTGCCGTTTCGGTTAACGCTTGGTGGACAGGTCCGGAAATTGAATTCGGCCTTGTTGATTCCGGTGCCAAAGTTCTCATCACCGATGGTGAACGAATCGGTCGTATTGGCGATCGTTTAGTTGATTTAGGTGTGCGCGCCATGGTTGTGCGTTCAACCGGCGATTTACCGGCAAATGCTGTTCATGCCGCTGATGTTTTACAAACCGGTGCCACACTCCCCCAAGTTGAAATCGATCCTGATGCTGATGCCACAATCCTTTTCACTTCAGGAACAACTGGCACACCAAAAGGTGCTGTTTCCACGAACCGCGCCGTGATGAGCGGACTTTTTGCCTTTGCTTGTCGCACCACGGTTGAAGGTTTGCGCTGGGCTACTAAACCAGAGCCAACACCGCCCGAGTTCCCACCCTGTTTTATTTTGACCGTTCCGCTTTTCCATGTAACCGGTTGCGTTCCGGTCATGCTCGGCTCGGTGGTAACGGGGTCGAAACTGGTCATGTTGCATAAATGGGACCCATTGCGCGCGCTCGAATTAATTCAACGCGAACGCGTCACTAACTTCATCGGCGTTCCCACCATGTCGCAAGATTTAATTTCTCATCCGAAGTTTTCCGAATTTGATACATCAAGTTTGAAATCAGTTGGTGGCGGTGGCGCTCCCATGCCTCCCGAACTTGTGCGCAAAATCAGCACCTCGTTCTCCGGCTCAGCCACACCGCAATTGGGCTACGGCCTCACCGAAACCAATGGTTATGGCCCCGGCAACACCGGTCCCGATTATTTAGAAAAGCCCGCCAGCACCGGTCGTGTTGTTCCAATCATGCAGGTCAAAGTGGTTGACAGTTCCGGCGCTTCGGTCCCCAATGGTGAAGTTGGCGAGATTTGTTTGAACGGCCCGATGCTTATTCGCGGTTATTGGAACCGTCCCGAAGCAACGGCCGAGACCATTCAAAACGGTTGGCTACATACCGGTGATCTTGGCTATCTCGACGATGAAGGTTTTGTCTTCATCGTGGATCGCATTAAAGACATGGTGTTACGCGGTGGCGAAAATGTGTACTGCTCTGAAGTTGAAGCGGCCATTTTCGAATTTCCGGGCGTCAAGGAAGTTGCCGTGTTTGGCCTTCCGCATGAGCGCTTGGGTGAAGAAGTTGTTGCTGCAATTCTTCCTCATACCGGAGCGACTATTGATCTCGATGAATTACAAACATTCCTCGAAGCACGTATCGCTAAGTTCATGATTCCGACGCAATGGTTCATCCGTGACGAAGAATTACCGCGTGGCGCAACCGGCAAGATCCTGAAGCGTGAAATCCGTGATCGCATAATGAAGGGCGACTTTTAAGTCGCCCTTCATCACTGCGTTTTATTTGTAACTGTTATTTGTAACTGTTATTTCTGACTGCGTTACGAGCTACGCCGGACGACGTGTGTTCAAGAATTCGGTATTGCTATGCAAGATCATTTCTTGCACCTGCGGTGAGAAATCCTTGAGTTCATCGACATAATCGAGCGGCTCAGGCATACCTTCGATATGCGGCCAATCGGAACCGAAGATGACGCGATCACTGCCGGCTAATTCGACAACCTCATGAACATCGTCTTCCCAGAACGGGTTGATCCAGATGTGGCGACGGAAAGTTTCCGACGGAGCCTCTTTAAACCATCCCGGCATCTTGGATTGAGTGGTGTCGAGTTTGCGCAACAATCCACGCAAGAAGCCCGAGCCATTTTCAACCGATGCCACACGAATGTTCGGGAAACGCTCGAACAACTTGTCGCAAACTAACGATCCGAGGAAATCCTCAATCGGACGGTCGAACATGGTGGTCATACGCAGCGGTTGCGGACGACGTTGTTCACCGAAGGAGGCCGAGAAACCACTTTCTTCGGCATAGCCATTGGAGCCGTAACCCGAATCGCCAGCATGAGCGACAACGGTGATTCCGGATTCGTTAACACGGGCCCAGAAAGGATCGAAATAAGGATCAGCCGGTGAAAGCGGCCCATCAACAGTGGTGGGCGCAGCCGGACGCATCACAAATGTGGTGGCGCCATTGTCGAGGGCGAATTCCAATTCGGAAATGG
>CAYOHV010000049.1:0-9172 GCA_964403825.1 uncultured Bifidobacterium sp.
TGTTGGCCACGGGTAGCAGTCCGTTTTCGGTTTACCAACGAATCTTTGAACGTGCTTTCGGTAGTGCCGACGCGCTGAGTGGTTCCATGGTGGCGGCATCACCGCTTTTGTTCACTGGCCTGTGTGCTGCCGTAGCGTTCAAGGTTGGTTTCTTCAATATCGGCGGTGAAGGACAGTTCTATATCGGCGCCATTATGTCGTCGGGTATTGCGCTTTCGATGGGAGCCGATGCGCAAGGTTGGCTTGTCATCCCCATGATGGTGATTTTCGGTGCGTTAGGTGGCGCATTATGGGCGGCGATTCCTGGCGTCTTGCGTTCTTATTTCCGCACAAACGAAATCATCACTTCATTAATGCTTAATTATGTGGCTGGTGTTTTGGCGACATATTTGATTTTTGAATCGGATTCGTTTTGGCGAGAACTCACTGGCACCGGCGCAGTATTTCCCAAAGGAAAAATCATTCCCAATGTCGCATGGTGGCCTGATTTTTCTTTCGGTGATTTTGTTCTGCCATTGGCTTTTGTTTTAGGCGGCATCATCGCTATTTGGTTATGGATACTGCAACGTAAAACTCGTTTTGGTTATGAAATGCGAGTTGTTGGTGGCGCACCCAGTACGGCGCGCTATGCCGGTATGCGTCCGGCGCGTGTGATCTTGGCGGTTGCAGCACTTTCGGGTGCCATGGCAGGTATCGGTGGTGCTGCTGATGTGGGCAACTTCCGCCATGCGCTGGATCCCAAAGGTTTGCAGCAATCGGGTTATGGCTACGCCGGCATTGTGGTGGCGGCTCTAGCTCGATTAAATCCAATCGCGACCGTTTTTGTTGCGATTCTGTTAGGCGGCATCACCAATGCGGGCTACGCATTGCAAGGACCGAACTTCCCGTCGGGCTTAGTTGGTGTACTTCAAGGTTTGATTTTGTTCTGCACATTGGGCGGCGAAGTATTAGTGCGTTATCGACTTGTGCGTGACCATTCACAATTGAAAATGAGTGTGACGGCATGAGCATTAACGACAACCTCTTCATCGTTATTGCCGCATCGGCGATTTTCTACGGCACGCCGTTGCTTTTCGCCGCATTAGGCGAAGTTTTTTCAGAACGCAGTGGTGTCATCAATTTGGGCGTGGAAGGCATGATGCTGCTCGGCGCCGTAGCGGCTGCGTGGGTGTCAACCAATGTTGAAGGAAGCGGCGCCATTGTGCTTCCACTGGCCTTATTGGCCGCCATGGTGGCTGCGATGTTCGGCGCACTTATTCACGCGTTTCTCACTATTACGTTGCGCGTCAATCAAATTATTTCTGGTTTGGCGCTCACAATTTTCGCCGGTGGATTCGGTCTTTCATCGTATTTGGCCAATGAATGGAAACTGGGACGCGAGCCTGTGAGTTTCCAATTCAATCGTTTAAATGTTTTCGGTTTGGCCGACGTGCCGATCGTGGGTCCGATTCTTTTCAACCAAACCCTTCTGACGTACATCTCCTGGGCTTTAGTGATCCTCGGTTCTTTTTATTTGTTCCGCACTAAGGCGGGCTTACACTTACGCGCGGTCGGCGAATCGCCGCAAACCGCAGACTCAGTGGGAATTTCGGTGACCAAATATCGTTATTTCCACGTGCTCTTAGGTGGCGCGTTAGCGGGCATTGGTGGAAGTTGCTTCACGCTTTCGATTATTCCGACTTGGTCCGATGGTTTAACAAAAGGACAGGGTTGGATCGCGCTCGCACTGGTCATCTTCGGTTTCTGGCGACCGGATCTCACGTTGGTCGGCGCTTATCTCTTTGGTGCGCTCAGCAGTTTGAGTTTGACCTTGCAAGCGCGCGGCATCGATATTTCCTCGGCCATTTTGAATTCCTTGCCTTATGTGGCGACGATCGTGGTGCTGGTCGCCGTATCAAACTCGGCAAAACGGCGACGGCTGGGCGCGCCGGCAGCATTGGGTCAGCCTTATGAACGAGAAGAGCGTTAGCGCTCGTTATTTATCGGAATCAGAAGAATGCGGTTGTACGAGGGCCGCCTTTGTCGACCACGGGAAATCAATCCACTTCTCAGTTTTTTTCCAGGTGTAATCACATTGCAAGATTGACTCCGGTTTTTCGTACAACACGGCAATCTTCACTTCGCCTACTTGGCTGACAACGTGATCACGCACCATGGCCAGAGTGTGCCCGGTATCGGCGACATCATCGGCGATAAGAACTTTGGCTTTTTCTAAATTCACCAAGGTGAGTGGCGGTGGGAGAATGACGGGGAATTCAAGACGTTCTCCCTTACCCGTGTAGTACTCCACATTCATAACGTGAAGATTTTTGATCCCTAATGCATAAGCCAGCGATCCCGCCAAAAAAAGTCCGCCACGTGCGATGGAGAGAATGAGATCGGGGCGAAAATCTGATTCGTACACCATGTCGGCTAACTCTTTTGAGGCCTGACCAAAGAGCGGCCATGTGAGTTGTTCGAGATCTTGGGGCATGGTGGTTTCGGAGCTCATGAGGAAAACATAGTGCGCCGCCTCGTACCCGCGTCTCACTCATTGGCATCTCGGTCTACGGTGTGGGCATGGCGTTCGGGCGAACAAATCAAAATGAGTCAGTTGAAGAGGAAGTTGTTCGTGCGCCGGTGATGTTGACGCGCACGCAGCGAATTGAGGCCGGACGTTCGGCGCGGGCAACCGCACCACGAAAGTCGCATGCCACCTGGGAACCATCACGGATGCGTCGCGATCCGTTGCAGTTATTGGATGAACAAAATCGTCGCCGTTTCCCTGATTTGGTTGCGTTGCGTTGGGGACGGATGGTGGCCTCACCTTTCACTTTCTTTCGTGGCGCAGCGGCAGTGATGGCGGCCGACTTGGCCTCCACTCCGCAGTCCGGTTTATGGGCGCAATCATGTGGTGATGCTCATTGCCAGAACTTTGGGCTCTTCGCTAGTCCTGAACGGCACTTGTTATTTGATCTCAATGACTTCGATGAGACGTTGCCGGGTCCTTGGGAATGGGATGTAAAGCGCCTCACGACCAGTGTTGTTTTGGCGTTACGCGATGAGGGTTATTCCGATGCTGATGCCATGGCGGGTGCGGTCGAAACGGCGCGGGCATATCGATTAGGTATGGCCAAGTTCGCGGAAATGAGCGCCTTAGATATTTGGTATTCAAAAGTTGATATCGACGAGTTCATCCCTGAGATGAATCCGGCCAATCGAAAGTTCGCAGCCAAGGTGGCGCAAAAAGCGCGCCGTCGCACCACACTGCAGGCGTTGGGCAAACTCACTGAAGTGGTTGACGGTGTGCCGCGCATTGTTGATGATCCGCCCATTGTCGAGCACTTACCGGACTCCGCTACCGATTACGCCATTGCCTCAGTGGTTGATCGATATCGAGAAACACTTTCTGAAGATCGCCGCCTTCTGTTTGATCGCTACGAAATCATTGATGTGGCCCGCAAAGTTGTCGGTGTGGGCAGTGTGGGCACTCATTGTTGGATTGCGCTGTTAAGCGCCAATAAAGAACGCGACGATTTACTCTTTTTACAAATTAAAGAAGCCAATATGTCGGTTATGGAGCCGTATCTCGGTAATTCCGAATTTGCGAACCATGGCCAACGCGTCGTGGTGGGGCAGCGTCTTATGCAAGCGGCCTCGGATGTGTTTTTGGGTTGGAGCAAATTCCGTGAACGTCACTATTACATTCGTCAATTGCGCGATATGAAAGGTTCGGTTGATCTCTCCACGATGTCATCGACCTTGATCGGGCAATACGGTGCTGTTTGCGGCGAAACCTTGGCACGGGCGCACGCTCGTAGTGGGGATCCGGTTGCGATTGCGGCCTATCTTGGCAATGGCGACAACTTTGATAAAGCGGTGGCGCAGTTTTCGATGGTGTATGCCGATCAATCTGAACAAGATCATGCGCTTTTACGAAAGGCAATTGATGAAGGCCGCTTTGAAGCGATCGAAGGCTTATAACAAGTTCTACGAAAGAGCGAGCAGTTCTTCCGCGCAACGACGTCCCGAGTACAACGCACCTTGAATAGATGCCGTGTCGCGGTGGTCGCCACAAACCCAAAGATTGTTCTCAAGTTGAACTTTTTGTTTGGGTGAGAAATGAGGTAACTGCGTGGGTTGCCCATGGCGAATGACGTCAATGCGCAATGTTTCCCATTGTTCCGATTCGGGTAACCATTGCTTTAATTGTTGACGCACTTGTTGTTCGAGATCCGATTGCAGCGCGCTTTCACCGGGAATGGCCGCTACCGCTAAATGTCGTTGAGGTGGCGCGTATTCAGGCGCTACTGCCGAGAGCGATGCCAAGTTCTTCATCGGTCCGCTTTGGGCGCCATCGAGCAAAATATGACGATCATGCAATGGGGCCGCGGTGGTTTCGAACCAAATGGCGGCGACGGGTGACGATCCAGAATCGGGAACGCCGATGAGTCGGTGCGCGGTAGGCCCATCAGTGGCGACAACGAGATGGCGGGCGAGGAATTGTTCGCCGTTGGTGCACCGCACCGACCATCCGTTTGCGGCGCGCTCCAAATTGCTTACTTCATGTTCGCAGCGAACATCGACGCTGGCCGAGAGGCGACGCGAAAGTTCACCCATGCCATGTGCGGGCACGACGCTTTTACCCGTGGCCAACATGCGCAAAATAACTTCGAAGCGACGACTCGATACTTGTAATTCCGGATCGAGTTGAATGCCCGCAAAAAGAGGGGAGAAGAAGTGTTCGATGAACGCCGATGAAAATTTCCGGGCGCGCAACTCATCCATAGTGCTGCTATCAGGTTTACGCAGAAGCGCGGGCACTGACTTACGACGAACATCGATGAGTAATTGCAACAGTCGAAGGCGATCAGCGAATGTTCCGACTGGACCGAAAAGAGTGGCCGGTAAATCTTTGGGTGCGCGACGAGGATCACCAATGGAAGTGAATTTCTCTCCGAGCCAAATAGTGGCGCCCGGTAAAAACGGACGTAATTGGAGTTCGGATAAATCAAACCAACGCGAAAGTTCGGGATAGGCCGTGAGCAAAATTTGAAATCCACGATCGAGGCGAAAACCATCGACGACATCGGTGCGGACACGTCCACCCACGCCATCAGACTTTTCGACAACCACAACTGAGCGTCCGGCAGCATTAAGAAGTCGCGCGCAGGTCAAACCGGCCATTCCCGCGCCAACTACAACGACATCTTGATTGCCCGAAGTCACGGCGAGAGCCTACCGATCGGACGCGTACGATAGGGAAATGAGGTTGCGGTTTCGTTGGATCTCGGTCCGCTTCGCCTTTTGGAGCGGTAATGGCCAATAAACCAACGCGACGCGTCATAGGCCGGGCGAGTGAAAATGAGCCGCTTGTCGCGCAAAATCCGTCGACTCGGCGTCCATTGCGTCAGCGATCTTCAGCACGCGGTCCCGAAGTTTCGGCGAACTCGGGTGACCAATTAGCAGCAACAAAAAAGTCGGCCAAACGGAAAAAACGAATAGTTATCGGAGTAAGTGTCTTTCTCACCATTGTGGTGATCTTGCCGCTGTTCGTTTTCATTTTTGGTTGGTGGCAGTTTTCCAAAATTGATCGCATAAACGTGGAGTCCGTTCTTTCACCGCGCGCCGGACGAAAAGGAACTAATTATCTGATTGTCGGCACTGATTCACGCGAGGGAGTAGTCGAGATCGATGCCGACGCGGCCGTCTTTGGTGAAGCATCAGGGGCGCGCACTGACTCAATCATGGTGCTGCATTTAGATGGTTCATCATCGCAATTACTTTCCATTCCCCGTGATTTATGGATCACCGATCCGGCGACGGGGAAGAAAGGTCGTATCAATGCGACATTTGCAGCTGGTCCCGACAATCTCATTCGGGCAGTGGAGAGCATCGGAATTCCGGTTGATCATTTCATTGAGATCAACTTTGTGAGTTTCGCCAAATTGGTTGACGCTGTTGGCGGCATCACCGTTGATTTTCCGGCACCAGCCCGTGACACTCATTCGGGATTATCAATTCCGAAAGCCGGTCCGCAAAAACTCAATGGCGCCCAAGCATTGGCGTATGTGCGCAGTCGTTATTACGAACAGTTCGAAAACGGAAAATGGAAAATTGATCCAACATCGGATTTAGGTCGTGCGGCGCGCCAACGGCAATTTCTCACCACTCTTTTAGGTTCATTGTCTTCAGTGCGTAATCCACTAACGGCGATGCGTATTCCGAGTTCGTTGGGAACGGGTATGAAAATCGATACGACAATTTCCTATTTCGATGCTCTGGGCTTGGTATGGACTATGCGTTCTCAGAAGCCAGCATCGGAAGTGTTGCCCGTTACGCCTCGTACAACTTCGGGTGGGGCATCAGTGGTTGATCTGAAACCGGAAGCAAAATCAGTAATTGCAGGTGTGAGTAATTAACTCAGGCCGCAACATAAATCGTTAAGTGATCCGGTTTCAACGCAGATGATTCAAATAGTTGGAATGCGTTTTCGATAACCGGCACTAATTCGCGATGTTGGCGAAAGACCGCAGGGTTCAGTGAGCGCATCTCGTCAACGGCGCGCACCGCATCTTCATGATCGAGCCAACCTTTATGGCCCCAACCGAAACGGGTGACCATGGTTTTCATCGCCGCATCGGAGAGGTGGCGTTCGGCCAAAGTAAGAAGTTCGCGCCCACGCGCTAATCGCCGCGCTGCGGTGGCATGCCAACCAAGTTGAGGAAGTCCCCGTCGTAATTCATCCGGATATTCCAAACTGTTCTCTGAAGTGAGAAAGGGCGCCATCAATAAGCGATACCAGTCAACGAGATAGGTGTCATCAAGTTTGACGAACCAATCATCCGGTCCGGCCACAGGCAAACTTTGGGCGTAGCGACGGTAATCGTCGATCGGGCTATCCCATATATAAAGAGCGCGATCACGCAGACCGCTCAACCCTTCGCGGGACAGGCGTGTCTCGAAGTCTCTATGAAAGGCGATGGGCTCCAGTAGCCACGTCCGAGTCGAGATCTGCACCGGTCCTCCTTGGCCACCATTGTGGTCGCCGAGTTAGCCGAATCGGTGGATTTCCCTAGAGGTTTGCTTTGCTCAAGGCCTCGGTGAACTGGGTGATGAACTCGCTCGGATCGGGGGTGGGTGCTGCCTCAATGCTTTCCACAACACAAGAGACATTCGTACCAAAAGGGGCCGGTTCGAGGGTGAACATCACCGAGCAGGTGGGTCCGCCGGAAAAGCGCACCATGATTTCGCAAATTCCTAACTGGCGATCGATATATCCGATTCCACCGAACTGACGGGCCACATCAAGGACCAGTCGAAAGGCTTCATCAAACGGGGCTTCGAGAAAAAACTGATGGTCGGCATCATCAAGAACAACGGCGACGGCATTGGTTGTCTTCGGTGTTGAACTTTTTTCGACGTTTGTCGGGCCGTTAAGTGCGCACTGATAGGCGACCGCCAGTTGCGCAGCGATTTCTTGGGCTTGCGGATTAGATGATCGATCCGGGTGATGTTCGATGAGTGCCTGGCGATAAGCCTCGCGTATTTCATTTTCCGTGGCGTTAGGCGGAACACCTAAGAATGCACAGGCCTGATCGAATGTCATTGTTACCGTGCGACTGGGTCGGGGCAAGCGAAGAATGCAGCTAAGAGTTGCGCGAATCGCTTTGGTTCGCGGGCGGCACAAAGTTCGCGGGCCGAATGCATTGACAACTGCGGGATACCGCAATCAACGGTAGGTATGCCGAGCGTTGATGCCGCAAATGGGCCGATGGTTGATCCGCAGGGAATGTCATTGCGCGAAACAAAGTCCTGCAGGGGCATTGAATACTCGCTGGCAATTTCGCGCACATAACTAGCGGTGCGTACATCGGTTGCATAGCGGGCGTTGACATTGTGTTTCAGCACTGGCCCGCCATCGAGACGAATGTGATGTTCACTGTCATGACGATCGGGATAATTCGGATGTGTGGCATGAGTAGCGTCGGCACTTAACAAAATTGAGTCGGGCGCTGCGCTAAACCACTGTTGCCGTCCGCCAAATAACACTTCGAGAAGATTCAACAGCAGCGGGCCCGCAGCGCCGGTGGCGGTAGCGCTACCTACTTCTTCATGGTCAAACAAACAAACGATTTGTACTTGACCGTTGGTTGGCTCTTCGCAACTGAATAGCGCGGTGGCCGCGCTATGACATGAGACCAAATTGTCGATACGAGCAGAAGCAAAAAGAGAATTGTCGGCGCCCAGCAAAGTTGGGGGAGTGAGATCGTGAGTCATGGCCTCGAAGGAAATGATCTCTTGGGCGGGAACACCGATTTTTCCGGCAAGCCATTCAACGAACGAAAATTCATTTTGATCATGCAATGCGAACAGCGGCACTAAATGTTGTTGCGGATTGAGTTTCAATCCTTCGTTGACGGTTCGATCTAAATGGATCGCCAGTTGCGGAATGCGCAGCAACGGTTCGTGAAAAAGAAAAGGAATAAGTTCACTGGATCCGTTACGACTGCTCACGGCGACACGACCTGAAAGTCCAAGATCGCGATCGAGCCACGAGTTCCATAAAGCGCCGCCGTACACCTCGACTCCTAATTGGCGATAGCCAAATCCATCGCGATCGGGACGTGGTCGTAATCGTAAATTGGGGGAATCGGTATGGGCTCCCACAATGCGCGCTGAAGTTGGCGATGTTGGTGTTCGCCAGGCAATGACGGCGCCATCGCGTTGCATAACCCACTGACCGGGTTCGGTGGTGGGGGAATCGATTTGGGTGAAGCCAAGACTTTGTGCCCGCCGCGTCACATGGCTGGCGGCATGAAACGGGCTCGGTGATTGCCAAAGAAACGACCGCAGGTCATCAAGAAAGTCCGATTCGGCAGTGGAAATTTCGCTGGACACGGCCAAAACCCTACCGGTAGAGGGGAAATTTTTCGATATTCGCTTTTTCGCCGTTGGACGAAAGCAACTACAGTAAAGGGACTGGGCAGGGGCCAGCGTCGTCTCCTGCACTTCCTGCCAATGGCTAATTAAGGATTCTGATGACGCTTCACGGCCTTCCCCAAGCACAAGGTCTTTACGACCCTCGATTTGAACATGACGCCTGTGGCGTGAACTTCGTTGTTCATATGAAGGGTCACCGATCGCATGACATCGTGCGCCACGGTATTGGCGCGCTTTGCAATATGGATCA
>CAYOHV010000050.1:0-9159 GCA_964403825.1 uncultured Bifidobacterium sp.
GAAGCGTTGGCATTCGGGCGTGACGTTGATAGTGACGCCGAAACAAATGGCCGTCAGATCGTCGGCAATAAACCGTCAACCACCATTTTGTTGCCTGAACTTTCGCCTTTTACTCTCGGCCAACTTATTGCCCTTTATGAACACAAGACATATGTGCAGAGTGTCATTTGGGGCGTGAACGCCTTTGATCAATTCGGTGTTGAACTCGGCAAAAAATTAGCGGCGCAGATTCTGCAAGAACTCACTGATCCCGATGTGATCCGCCCGCATGACAGTTCGACATCTTTACTAATTGCGCATTACAAAAATCGTTAAATGATGTTCGCTTAACGAGTATGCAGATTCTCGGGTAAATGCGAAAGATCAGAAAAGCGATACAAACTAAATGAATGGGCTGTGGCGATTGGTACCGGTTGCAAGATGCTGATCGATGAATGAAACGAAACGAAACGTTCCCATTCCCACGGCACCGGCGGTATGCCGAGTAGATGACCAAGAGCCACGGCGTTGGTTCCGCTATGAGCCACAAACAAAATTGTTGGTTGCGGCTCGGGGATACGCCACAACGTTGGTGATTGATGAGAGCGCTCACAACCGTGGCTGGCTAAGAACTCATCTAAACCATTGGTGACCCGAAAATGGAAATCGCGAAATGTTTCGCCGCCGGGAATTCCATCCCATTGTTGTTCAACATCACGATCACGGGCTTCGGCGAATGTTCGTTCAATAACCTCTTGAGGAGTGCCTTCCCATTTGGGCGCGGCGATTTCGGCCAACCAATCATGCACTTCGGGTTCTTTTCCTAATACATCCAAAATCGGGTCGGCTGTTTGCTGGGCGCGAATAAGCGGTGAGACGGCAACAAAATCAATATGTGTAGATGCCAATGCATTCGCCGTATGACGGGCTTGTTGGTGACCGATTTCTGTTAGCACTGGATCATCAACACCGAGACCGTCGATATCCCATTGCGGTTGGCCGTGGCGGACAAATATCAATTTCATAAGTGGGTGTTCTTCTCTAATGGCGTCTTCAATTGGTGTAAGTGAAACGTTGCGATGTTGTTCATAGTTATTTGCGTGGTGGGCGTTTCTTTCGATTCGACCAGCAACCGCCATGCCAGTGTCGGCGCATATCGGGTGCGTCGATAGGGACCGCCACAATATGTCCGGTGCCAGCCGGAATATCGCGATTGCAACCCGGGCAGATGTATGACTTTTGCGCTTGGTACGGCTGCACGCGTCGCACTTCAACTTCAAAACCGAGCGGGTCGATTTCGCGTTCCATGCTTAACCCAGAAAAGCCCAAACAACGAGCCCGAGACAAATAAGGAGCGCGCCCGCGACCATCACATAATCAAGTGGGGATCGTCGAGTCTTGCGATGAGGATTGAATCCCATGTGACAAGTATCGCCGCAATTGTCACCGCTTACACCTTTCGGCCGCGGCAAAGGCGTTGAAAACCGCTGATAGGTTGAGGCCATGGCTCGCCGCATGCTTCTCGCAATGATCGCCGTAATTGCCGTTATTGCTCTCGGATGCTCATCGCAAGAAACGCCGGCCGCGCCGGCCGATCCGCAATTAGCGGCAGGGCAAGTTATCTATAACTCCAACTGCGCTAATTGTCATGGTGCATCCGGTGGTGGCGGCGTAGGGCCGAAGTTGGCCGGTCGAGTAACCGAGAAGTATCCGAACATCGCTGATCAGATTGCGTTGATCGCGAATGGCAAAGGCGGAATGCCGGGCTTCGGTAAAAAGTTGAATGCGGAACAACTCGAACAAGTTGCGCTTTATACGCGTTCCTTCGCGCCGTAAGCAAAAATAATTGGCGGCGTACGTTTGGTAATTCGGTCTGAATTGCTTACTGACGAATTAACAATGTTCGTTTAATTTCCGCGCGAAATTCGCAGTGAATTTATTCGGTGAGTTGCTCACCCTTTACGACCATCAATTCTGCAAATTCAATTTGCGGTCGAAAAGGAGTGCGCGTGCTGGCCACTGTTCATGCCGCCACCTTGCAAGGTGTGTATGGCGTTCCTGTCGCCGTCGAAGTTCATGTTGCTAATGGTCTGCCCGGATTCACAGTCGTGGGTTTACCCGATGCTTCTTGTCGTGAAGCTCGCGATCGTGTGCGGGCGGCTTTATTAACCAGTGGTTTTCGTTGGCCCAATCGACGCACCACGGTCAACTTGGCTCCATCATCGGTGAAGAAAATTGGTTCGGCACTCGATCTCGCTATTGCTATGGGAGTTTTGGTTGCCAGTGAGCAAATTCCAAAATCGCTCATCGAACACAAAGCGTTCCTCTCCGAGTTGGGTCTCGATGGAACATTGCGTCCGGTGCCGGGGGTGTTGTCGTTAGTTGATGGCGCTTTATGTTCGCAGGTCATCGTGGCGCCACATTCAGCGCATGAAGCCTCGCTGGTGCCGAATGTGCGCGTGCTTTCGGCTCCCGATATGCGCGTGTTAATCCATGCGTTGTTAGGTGAAGAGCCATGGCCCACTCCGCCTCCGAACGATTTACTCGTTCGGGGAGAACGCGAACCCGATTTACGGGAAGTGCGTGGTCAACGAGTGGCGCGCTTTGCCATCGAAGTAGCGGCGGCGGGGGGACATCACACACTTTTTGTAGGACCGCCAGGCGCCGGCAAAACAATGCTGGCAAAACGTATTGTCTCGATACTTCCCGACTTAGACGATGACGATGCGTTTGAAGTGACGCGTGTTCATTCCGCCGCGGGATTAGTGAACGGCGGCCTTTTGCGACGTCCTCCATTTCGCGCACCACATCACAGCGCCAGCATGGCGGCGATGGTGGGTGGAGGATCGCGCCATTTTCAACCGGGCGAAATTTCATTGGCTCATGGTGGCGTGTTGTTTTTAGACGAATTGGGCGAGTTCGCACCCTCCGTACTCGATTCATTACGGCAACCCATTGAAGAAGGAGTCATTCGGGTGGCGCGGGCTGAACAACGAATCGAAATGCCGGCCCGTGTCTTAGTAGTAGCAGCGATGAATCCATGTCCATGTGGTGAAGGAATCACACCTTCGGCCTGTCGTTGTACACCGCGAGCTTTAGAAAAATATCGACGCCGCATCTCGGGGCCACTACTTGATCGGTTTGATCTCCGTTTAGAACTTCATCGACCACTTCCGGATGAAGTTCTGTCCACCACTCAAAGTGAAGCCAGTGCCTCAATCTCACAACGTGTTCTCATGGCCCGTCAACGAGCGCAAGCACGCAATGTGAGAGTGAACGCCGAACTTAACGGTGAGGATCTCGAAAAATGGGCGCCGTTAAGTGCCGAGGCCTCGAAACTTTTAGAAACAGCAATGTTGGTTGGTCGTATTTCGGCTCGGGGTATGCGACGTATTTGGCGTTTAGCGCTCACTCTTGCCGATCTATCCGCCGCCGATCCGCCGTTGAGTGCCGAAATGATTATGGCGGCCGTGGAACTGCGCGCCATCCCCGCCTTTCTCACGCATCTACATGGTGATGGAATCAACCTCAGTCATGTTGACGATGAGGCTCGAGGTATTTCCAATGTCTGAATTACCGCCCTCGGCCTATTTGATTGCACTGGCGTCATTGCCGGCGATTGGCCCGCAGCGCTTACGCCAACTTTGTGCGGATCGGGATTTTGAAAAAACCTGGTCGGCGTTGCAACAAAACTGCTGGCAACCACTTGAATCAGCGTCACGCGAAATACCGCTTGATGTGATTAACGAATGGCATCAGTTCAGCGCTCAGTTTTCGGTGTCACAAAGTTGGCAACGACACTGCGAATTAGGTGTCGACATCATCACTATTGATGACGAAAACTTTCCGGCGCTTTTACGCGATGATCCAACGGCTCCCTTTGTGCTTTTTGTAAAGGGTTCATTGGCAGTCTTTTCCATGCCACGTGTGGCGATCGTAGGAACGAGAAAATCATCGGCATATGGAATTTCCGTTGCCACGCGCTTTGGTAAGGAACTTTCGCATATCGGAATCAGCGTTGTATCGGGACTGGCATTGGGGATCGACGGTGCTGCTCACTTAGGCGCGTTACAAGTTGCGGGTGCACCGCCTTTAGCCATTGTGGGCAGCGGTATTGATTGCATTTATCCGCCTTCGCATAAAAATTTGTGGAATGACATTTGTGCCCGCGGATTAGTGCTGAGCGAACATCCTTGTGGCCGCGCCGCGCGTGCTTGGCATTTTCCGGCGCGTAATCGTTTAATCGCAGCGTTAAGCGATGTGGTGTTAGTAGTTGAGTCGCATGATAAAGGGGGAGCGTTACTTACCGCCGTTGAAGCAGCGCAACGGGGCGTTCCCGTAATGGCAGTTCCAGGTCCAATCACGGCACCAAGTTCTGATGGCACGAATCAACTTCTTTATGACGGTTGTTCTCCGGTGCGCGATGTCGACGACATTCTCATTGCACTCGGTTATTCGCTGCGGGTGGGTAAAAAACACGATGACCGCAAAGTTCCGTCCAGCGAAGACGAAGTTGTCCTTTCGCATATTCCGTGGACGCCAATTGCACTCTCAACCTTGGCGGATGCAACTGATTACTCGCTAGTTGAACTTGCGATGGCGCTCGATCGCCTTGAACAAACAGGCTGGATCCGTCGTATTGGGTCGCTTATTGAACGGCGCGGAGCAGAATGACTGTTTTTTGCGCGCCGCACCGCTACCGTTTTTCTATGGCCTCGCTCAACTTTCAACCTGAAAATTGGCATGTTGAAGAGTTCGTGGCCTCGCTTACCTCGGTCGCCGACGCCACGGTGCGGGCGTATACCAAAGATATTGAGCAGTTCATTGAGTGGTCAGCGCGGGCGGAATTGCTCGATCCCGCAAAAGTGACTCGCCAACATTTACGTCGTTATATCGCATCACTTTCGACGCGCAAGATGGCGCGCCGATCGATTGCTCGTAAAGCATCATCGCTGCGTCGCTATTTCGGTTGGTTGGCTCGTCGCGGCGTAATCGATACTGATCCGTCGGTGGGGTTACATGCGCCCAGTGCCGATGGACGTTTGCCCCGCGTGTTACGCGATGAAGAACTCACACAAATTTTGGATAATCCGCCGGCCACCACGGCCAACGATGATCCAGCAATTCGTTTACGCGATGACGCAGTCTGTGAATTGCTTTATGGCAGTGGGTTACGTGTTTCCGAATTATGCAATTTGAAACTAGAAGACCTCGAACTGCCGCGCCGACGCATCAAAGTTTGGGGTAAAGGTTCGAAGCAACGTGTCGTTCCGTTAAGCGCAGCCGCTGTTGATGCACTTGATCAATGGCTTGGCTTTGGCCGCAAAGTAATGACCACGGCGCAATCGCCAACGCAATCGGTTTTCTATAACAAAAAGGGCAATCAACTTGGCCCGCGGGATGTGCGACGCATTTTGGATCGCCGTTCGCCTTCGCCCACTCATCCCCATGCCTTGCGCCATACATTTGCCACTCATCTTTTAGATGGGGGCGCAGATTTACGCGCCGTACAAGAACTCCTCGGTCACGCCGACCTTTCGACCACGCAGCTTTATACGCATGTGAGCAAAGAACGCTTGCGCAGCGTGGTCGAATCCACTCATCCCCGCGCTTAATTCACTTCCCCTGACATTCATTTCTTGAGGTAGTGATGTTGTGTCGCGTCGCCATTGGCCGACTATTTCCATTGCCGGTGTTGTCTTTTTCCTCATTGCTACTTGCGCGCCCGCCACAAATTTGGCTCACGCCCAGTTAGTAGTTCGTTACCGTCCACCGGTCGATGCTCCGATTGTTGAACATTTTCATTTACCGCCTAAACCGTGGATGGCTGGCAATCGCGGTATTGATTACGCAACTGAGCCTGGTTCGTCGATTCATGCTGCGGCCGCAGGCGAGGTGATTTTTGCCGGTGAAGTTGGAGGTTGGCTTCATGTAACGGTGCGTCATGAAGACGGATTACGTACGACGTATTCGTTTGTACAAAGTATTTCCGTTAAAAAAGGAATGCGCGTTACGGCGGAAACTGAAGTTGCGCTTGCGGGTGAAAAGTTTCATTTCGGGATTCGTACACCCGATGACATGTACCTCGACCCGGAAAAGTTTCTACGCGGAGAAATTAAACAACAATTTGTTTTAACTCCGTCTTCGGCCGATGGCGCTGATCCTTTAGAAGAGCGACGATCGTTCTTACAACTTGTGGCTGAGAAAGTTGGTGAACTTTCGCAGGCTGCCGTTTCGACGGCGACTTCCGAATTGCGTTTCGCGCTCCACTATGCCGCAGCCCTTTCACTTAATCGCATTGCAATCGTTGTTGCGCGTGAATCATTACTTGCGTTGCGACAAAAATGCACTGCGACGACAACGGCGACACCGAAAATTTCATCTCGTCGAATCGCCGTCTTGGTGAGTGGACTAGGAACCGGCAGTGGCGATAACTCAGCCTGGCATTTTCCTACACATGAAATCGGTTACGACGATGCTGATGTTGTTCGTTTTTCTTATCGCGGTGGTCATGTTCGCAATGAAAGTGAACGGATCTCGTTGCAGTCATTACAACAATCAGAATTTTCAGCAATCGATTCACAACAAGACATCGAACTGTCGGCTGATCGTCTCAACGAATTGCTCAAAGAAATTTCCGTCCGTGAACCAGGAGTTCCTATTGATGTGTTGGCTCATTCACAAGGTGGGGTAGTAGCGCGCCTTGCGGTGAGTGAAAACGAAAACTCTCATGTCGTTCCAACCGAAGTAGAAAACTTGGTCACTGTTGCATCGCCCCATCAAGGTGCGCCGTTAGCAACAGCGGTTGATGCATTACAGAAAACACCCTCGGGTCCAAAACTGTTGGAAGAGATTCGTAATAGCGGTGCCTTTGATGAACTCGACGATCGTCGGTCCGCCATCACACAGTTATCGGAGGTGTCGGCAATTTCGAATCGCGCGGCGGCGGCCAACGTGGTTCCCCGCTTTACCGCAATCGGTGGCTCGGGCGATTTAGTAGTGCCGGGCACCAACGCCCTCTCGCCAACTGCTGACTATAAGTATTTAGTGCCGACGGATTTCTCGACCGCCGCCCATGGAGACTTAGTCACGAATCCAACGGTGGCCCGAGAAATTTCCCGTGTGGTGAACGGACAAGCCCCAACTTGTCGCAGCATTTTCGCCGTGGCGGGGGCGACGGCGGCGGCCGAAGGTGTCCGTTATGGCGAAAGCGTGGTGGGTTTGGCCGGTCATACGTTGGGTCGAACCCTGACATTTTGAACTGAAGGCCAGTCGAACCTAGGATTTCAGGCGGTTCGGTGATCGCCGGACTCCCTCCGCTGGTCGGGTCGATCGGCATTTCAGTCCCCGGGACGTGCATTCACGGTCGGATTTTTCCGCTCGCACGCGCCCTACCTCAACCGTTGAAAAGGAATTGTCATGACAGCACCCGTTGTCTCCATGCGCCAGCTTTTAGATGCTGGTGTGCATTTCGGTCATCAGACCCGTCGTTGGAATCCGAAGATGAAGCGATTCATCCACGGTGAACGCAACGGCATTTACATCATTGACTTAGAGCAAACGCTCACTCGCATCGAAACGGCGTATGCCTATGTGCGTGACTTGGTTGCTAATGGTGGATCGATTTTGTTTGTCGGCACCAAAAAGCAAGCCCAAGATCCCGTGCAAAGTTACGCCGAGCGCTGTGGCATGCCCTATGTCAACGAGCGTTGGTTGGGCGGCATGCTCACCAACTTCCAAACGATCTCAAAGCGCGTCGCCAAGATGAAGGAATTCCAGCGCATGCGCGATTCCGGCGAATTTGAAGCAATGCCCAAAAAGGAAGCACTGCTTATCAGCCGTGAACTAGAAAAACTCGAGCGCAACTTGGGCGGCATTCGCAATATGGAACGCGTTCCCAGTGCAATTTTCGTTCTCGACACCAAAAAAGAAGACATTGCGGTTACCGAAGCCAACAAACTTGGTCTTCCGATTGTCGCCGTGGTTGATACCAACTGCGATCCCGATGTCATTCAATTTGTTATTCCGGGCAACGATGACGCAATTCGTTCGGCAACGTTGATGGCGCGTGTTATTTCTGACGCCGTTCTCGAAGGACGATTCATTGCATCGCGTCGCGGTGGAGCACCGGCCGCGGGCCCCGTTGAACGCTCACCCGAAGAAGAAGCCGCCCATGCCGCCGCGCAAGCCGATGCTCGCCGTCAAGCAGCCGAAGCCGCGGCTGCTCGCGAAGCACGTATTGCCGCTGAAGCAAAAGCATCTACCACTGAGGAGGCGTAAAGAACAATGGCTGATTTCACTGCCAAAGATGTACAGAGCCTGCGCCAAATCACCGGCGCCGGAATGATGGACGCCAAAAAGGCGCTCACCGAAAATAACGGCGACTTTGAAGCCGCCAAGCAATGGTTACGCGAAAAAGGTTTAGCCAAGGTTGCCAAACTCGGCGATCGCGAAAACGAACAAGGTTCGGTTGCCGCAGTTGTTGATGGCCAAGTTGGCGCCATTGTGCAACTGAAAAGCGAAACCGATTTCTCCGCTAAGGCTGATGACTTCACTTCGTTAGTGCAAGCAATGGCTGATGTTGTTGTGGCTAAAGGTGTTGACGCACTGAGCGAACTTAATGAAGAACTCGACGCTCTCAAGATTGCGAAGAAAGAAAACATCGAAGTTGGCACCGTTGTGCGTTTCGAAGCGGCAAACGGAAACATTCTTGATTCGTACTTGCATCTGCAAGACGGTCGTGGCGTGAACGCGGTGTTAGTGGAAATCGAAGGCGGCAATAAAGAAATGGCGCACGATATTGCGGTGCACATTGCTTTCGCTAAGCCCCCGTATCTCTCCCGCGACGAAGTTCCGGCCGACCAGGTCGAAGCGGAACGTCAAGCCTTGTTGGAAATCACCAAGGCGGAAGGCAAGCCAGAAGCGGCTTGGCCGAAGATCGTGGAAGGCCGAATCAACGGCTGGTACAAAGAACGTGTGCTGTTAGAGCAATCGTTTGTGCGTGACGAGAAGAAGTCCATTAGCGATGTGCTTGGTAATGCCAAGCTCGTCCGCTTCGCTCAGTCTTATATCGGGAGTTGATGATGCCCGCGACCGCCCGCTGGTCGCGGGTACTTCTCAAAGTTTCAGGCGAAGCGTTTGCCGGTAATGCTGGCTATGGCATTGATGGCCATGTAGTGC
>CAYOHV010000051.1:0-9138 GCA_964403825.1 uncultured Bifidobacterium sp.
TTGAGGTGATTGCACAAATTGCTCGCTATCACCGTAAATCGGTACCCAAACTCAAACATCCTGAGTTCGCTTCGCTGAATGAACGGGATCAGGAGATTGTGCGAGTTGCGGCTGGCCTTTTGCGCGTCGGAATCGCTCTGGACCGTTCCCATGACGGACGAGTCGAGGAGATCGCTATCGACGTGCCGGCGAGTTCCGATGGCAACATCGTTATTACGGCTACGCCGCGGCGTGAAGATAATGCCGACATTTCGTTAGAGATAGAAACGGCACTAGAACGAAAAGGTCTTATGGAAGACGTGCTGGATCGTTCGGTTGTTGTGCTGAGCGCTACGTAACTGAATACAACGCACGCGATACCGCATCGTTAAATCGTTCTGGGCGGGTTACACAGGCATCATGGCGAGCATCGATGCGGAAAATTTCGCAATGCGGAATGGCGTTGGCCATCTGTAATTGACGATGCATCGGTACCGTTTCGTCCCGAGTGGTAACCACCGCAGCCGCGGGAACATCAATTTGGGTTGCTTTTTGGCGGAAATCAAAGGTTGTTACTTCATGGCCCGCTTCGATGAGCGCGTGTAAATCGTTTTGCCGCGCTTGTTCACGGGCGAAGTGACCAAGTGGAGTGTCGTCGTATTTAGAAACCAAAACTCTTTCGGTGAGACGAGTGCGCAATGAAAGGGGAGTGCGACGAGTTACCGCCGATGCAACCGAGATAATCCCGCCCATCACTTGTTCGTTACGAATTTGTCCAAAGCGTGATGCCGTTGAACAAAGAACAAGTGAATTGACTTTGGGGCGATGACGTTCCCATAACAATTGCGCGATCGCTCCGCCCATTGAATAACCGAGCACGATGGCGGAATCGATTTGTAATTCGTCGAGTAACGCCGCAGCATCATCCGCGCAATCGGTAAGACGAAATTTTTCCTCACTGCGCAATCCGCGACCATGGCCGCGATGGTCGAGCGCGATAACGCGGTAATCGTCGCTTAGATGATCGAACAATCCGTAGAAATTGAGCGCAGCGTTGACAGTCCATCCATGTAGCAACAAAATCGCTGGAGCACCCGAGTTGGCGTTATCGCGAACAAAGGTTGTGCCACGTTGCGGCAGTTCAAGATATTCACCTTCGGGTAACCCTGGTGTAGGGAACTCGTTAGGACTCAATGTCGACAATCTCTACTTTGAGAACACCGCCTGGTGCTTCGAAGTCAACAACATCACCCACGCGACGATTTAAAAGTGCCTGACCGAGCGGTGAACCGGGGGTAAGCACTTCAAGTTCGCCATGACGTTCTTCTACCGAACCGACGAGATAACGCTCGGGCGTATCGTCGCCTTCATAACAAATGGAAACCACGACACCCGGAACGACTTTGTCGGTTTCGCCGGCTTCAACAATCTCGGCATCTTTGAGCAACGCTTCGAGATGGCGAATACGCGCTTCCATCTTTCCTTGCTCTTCTTTGGCGGCGTGGTAGTCGCCATTTTCGGAAAGATCGCCGAGTTCGCGGGCGGCTTGAATTTTGCGAGCGATATCAACACGGCCATGAGTGGTGAGTTGCTCTAACTCGGCCGTGAGGCGGTCGTGGGTGACTTGAGAGAGATGGTGGACATTTGCCATGCCGAAAGCGTAGTGGTGGGAAAAGGAATTGGGGCAAGCCCCTAGTGGCGACTAAGGTAGAACCCGTGCAAGCACCCACTTTTGCCCGCATCATCGTAATTAGTTAGCGCACGCCGCTTTGGTGTGCGCGTCCGGCCGTCCACTTAGGTGGGCGGTTTTGTCGTTAAAGACACAAGCACGGACGCCGCGAGATATCGAAGCGTCAAACCGAAGCCCCAAACCAATCAGTCGTCAGTAAAAACATTCGGAGAGCATGTGAGTCACAAAATCGGCGTTATCTGCGGAGATGGAATCGGTCATGAGGTCATCCCCGAAGCACTCAAGGTTGTGAAGGCCGCTGGTGTTCAACTGGACACGGTGGATTACGACCTTGGCGGTGCGCGCTATTTGCGTGATGGTGTCGTGCTGCCTGACGAAGTAATCGAAGAATGGCGCGGCCTTGATGCGCTGCTGCTTGGCGCGGTGGGTACTCCTGATGTTCCGCCGGGTCTTATCGAGCGCGGTCTGTTGTTAAAGATGCGCTTTGATCTTGACCTCTATGTCAATCAACGTCCGTTCCTCGCACCCGATGGATCGCATGATTTCATTGTCATCCGCGAAAACACCGAAGGCACCTATGCCGGTGAAGGTGGTTTTCTGCGTAAAGGCACACCATACGAAATCGCCACTCAAGGTTCGGTAAACACACGTCATGGTGTTGAACGTTGTGTGCGTTATGCGTTCGGTTTGGCGCAGAGCCGTCCGCGCAAGCACCTCACTTTGGTGCATAAGACAAATGTTCTGACATTCGCCGGTGATTTATGGGAGCGCACCTTCAATGAGGTAGCCAAAGAATTCCCTGATGTGCAGACGGCGTACAACCACGTCGATGCGGCTTGTATTTATTTCGTTGAAAATCCGCAGCGTTACGACGTCATTGTCACCGACAACTTGTTTGGCGACATCCTCACCGACTTAGGCGGTGCCGTAAGTGGAGGAATTGGTTTTGCTTCTTCGGGCAATCTCAATCCCGATCGCACCAGTCCTTCAATGTTCGAACCAGTGCACGGATCTGCTCCCGATATCGCTGGTCAAAACAAAGCCAACCCGGTAGCCGCCATTTTGTCGGCCGCCATGATGCTCGACTTTTTAGGCGAAGCCGACGCCGCAGTTCGTATCCGCGCCGCTTGTGCTGATGCCGAATCATTAACTGGTTCAACGACAGAAATTGGCGACCTTGTTGTCGCACGATTGTGAGAGGTCACAATGCCGATTACCCCTACCCACAAAATTTGGATGAACGGAAAACTCGTCGATTGGGACGACGCGAAAATTCACGTTCTTACACACTCGTTGCATTACGGCATGGGTGTGTTTGAAGGTGTGCGCGCTTATGAAACACCGAACGGTCCGGGAGTGTTTCGTTTAACCGAACATATGGCTCGTTTGCATAACTCCGCCAAGATCATGGGAATGGATATGCCATTTTCGGTGGAAGAACTTGTTCAAGCCACCAAGGATGTCGTGAAGGCATCGGGTTTGCCGGGCGCTTATATCCGTCCGATCGCCTATTACGGCTATGGAGAAATGGGCCTCAACACATTGCCGTGTTCGGTGGATGTGGCGATTGCCTGTTGGCCATGGGGTGCGTACCTCGGTGAGGACGCGCTGACTAAAGGTGTGCGCATGAAGATCTCTTCGTGGACTCGTCATGATCACAACACCATGCCGCCCGCATCGAAAACCACGGGCAACTATGTGAACTCGTCGTTAGCCAAAGTGGAAGCGCTGAAGGCTGGTTATGACGAAGCAATCATGTTGAACCCGCAAGGTTTTGTTTCTGAATGCACCGGCGAAAATATTTTCGTTGCCCGTGATGGCATGTTCATCACGCCGCCTACGGCAGCCGGCGCGCTAGAAGGAATCACCCAAGACAGCGTCATGAAAATCGGCCGCGACTTAGGTTTCGAATTCCGCTTCGACAATCTGACGCGCTCTGATTTATATGTCTGTGAAGAAATGTTTGTTTGCGGTACGGCCGCAGAAGTTTCCGCAGTGAACTCCGTTGACGATCGTTCGATCCCATGTCCTGGTCCTATGACCGCAGCCATTGCCGAAACGTATGCCCAAGCCGTGCGCGGTAAAGATCCGCGTTATGAAAACTGGGTGGAATATGTCCACTGATCGCCTTCCTTCGTCGGTCGAAATTTTTGATACGACGTTGCGTGATGGCGCGCAGTTCGAGGGCATCTCGCTCACCGTTGACGACAAGTTGCGGGTGGCGGAACAACTCGACTGGTTAGGTGTGCATTGGATTGAAGGCGGCTATCCGCAAGCGAATCCTAAGGACGAAGAGTTTTTTCGTCGCGCACCGAATGAATTGAAATTAAAGAACGCGCAACTTGTTGCGTTTGGTTCAACTCGACGACCGGCTGGAAAAGTAGATGTCGATCCCACGTTGGCGGCACTCGTTGGCGCTGGCACCGGCACGGTGTGCATCGTCGGTAAAAGTTGGGATTTCCACGTCACCGAAGCATTGCGCACCACATTGGACGAAGGCGTTTCCATGGTGGGCGAGTCAGTCGACTTTTTGGTGCGACAAGGCTTGCGCGTCTTTTTCGATGCCGAACATTTCTTCGATGGTTATAAAGCCAATCCTGAATTTGCATTACGCGTTTTAGAAGCCGCCATGGTGAACGGCGCGTCATGTGTTGTTTTATGCGATACCAACGGCGGATCACTTCCGCATGAAGTGCAACGCATCACTTCCGAAGTCACTTCGTTTGTGGGTGGGGCAACCGCCGTTGGCATCCATACGCAAAATGATTCTGGTTGTGCGGTGGCCAATTCGGTAGCCGCTGTGTTAGGTGGCGCTACGCAAGTTCAAGGCACCGTGAACGGTTACGGCGAACGCACTGGTAATGCCAACTTGATGACCGTCATCCCTGATCTTTCATTGAAATTAGGCGTGGAAACTTTGCCGGCCGGCCATATGGAACGGCTTACGGTTGTCAGTCACCGCGTGGCCGAATTAGTTAACTTGCCTCCGCATCCGGCAGATCCTTTTGTTGGTTCATCGGCCTTTGCGCATAAAGGTGGATTGCATACATCAGCATTAGGCCGCGCCGGTGGCGCAACTTATGAACATGTTGATCCGGCTGTCGTCGGCAATCACACCCGTGTACTGGTTTCCGATTTAGGCGGACGCGCTGGTATGTCGTTAAAGGCCGAAGAGTTTGGCGTTGAACTTGACGATCGTTCAGCGGCGCAACTTTCTGATGAACTCAAACAACTTGAATCACAAGGTTGGTTATTTGAATCGGCCGATGCTTCTTTAGAATTACGAATGCGACGTGCCGCCGGATGGAAACCAGATTGGTTTGCCGTTGAGGCCTATCGAGTGTCGTCGTATCACCGTGAAGTTCCTTCATCGGAGTTGCCGGAAGTAACGACCGAAGCCACGGTGAAGGTATGGGTCGAAAGCGAACGCATTTCATCGGTAGGCGAGGGCAATGGTCCGGTCAACGCTCTCGACCAAGCATTGCGGCGCGCCTTAAACGGTCGTTTCCCAGCGCTGGAGCGCATTCATCTCACCGATTTCAAGGTGCGTGTCGTTGATGGTGGAGCAGCCACAGGGGCGGTCGTGCGAGTTCTCATCGATTCCACCGATGGTGATCGGGTGTGGACGACGGTGGGCGTGCATTCCAACGTGATCGAAGCATCCTGGCAAGCCTTGCTCGATTCCATTCATTTCGGTCTTTTGCATTCGGCTTAGGGCCCGATGGCCAGCCACACGGCCGAAGACCGATAGATTCACCTTTATGTCCGCGCCCAAATACGTCCCGACTCCAACCGCAAGCGAACCACGCGTGTATTCATCGCCGCCGCGTCGCAACGATTCATGGATGACGGATCGTCCGGCCGAAATCGCCGGCCGACAACCAGAAGGTGACCGTTTAGGTTCACCCGGACCCGATCAGGGTTATGCGCTTTTGTTAGCGGCCCGTCTCAAAGATCGTTTAGTGCTCACGTCGAAAGAGTCGGCTGACGATGCATTAAGCGGTTGCACTGCATTAGCCATGAAACGCTCAGCATTGTTTGGTCGCGGTCCTGTTATTCATGACATCACTGCAGCATTAACACTTTGGGGTTTTTTGGGTGACGCACCGGCGGGCTTAGCCGAACTGCGTTCCGAAATTTTCGCCGCGGTTGCGAATACTCATCATTACTTTGAGCGCCGCGCCATTGTGGATGCGGTTCCCGACGAAGTGTTACGACTCGGCCCCGATGCGATGCGCGAATTTGTGCGCACGCAGCCTGAGCAAGTTTTCGCGATTGCTCATGCCGCATTGGCGGCGCAATCACATTCACACGACTAGGTCGTATTACGACGTCGGAACCGTGGATGTTGTGGGCACCACTGGTGCCCACCAACTTGGTGTTGTGGCATAAATATCGATTGGTGTGCCGGCCGGAATGCGATCGGCGATCCAATTAATCGAGTCATTACTCATGCGCACGCAACCATTTGAGGCTTGGGAGCCGATGAGTTTTGGATCATTCGTTCCGTGTAATGCGATAACCGGCAATCCGCCATTGAAAAGATCAATCGAATCGCTGTAGCCATTAGTGGCCACAACCCACGTTCCATAAATTCCCGTGGCCGGAGTTTGCGGAATTTTTTCCGTTATATAGAAATGGCCGGTAGGTGTTTTCGTGCGGTCAAGGCCGATGACAGTTTGAGTTTCAAAAACCATCGAGTCATCTTGGAATACGCGCAAGGTATAGGTAGATAAATCAAGTTGCATTCGATAGTTGGTGAAAGAAAGCGTGACATCTTTCGTTTCTACCCAACCGGTTTGATGGTTGGGGCGTGCGGGTAGGAGAACTTTCAACCACGCTCCCTGTTGTTCAAGTACTTGAAACACCAAAGGATTTTTGTAATACGTCGGATTGTCGTATTCGTATCCGCCATCGACAACGCGCACTCCCGCCGAATTCAAATTCTTGCGGGGGATTGCCGGAAGATTGGCAACCGGTGTGCCAGGAACGGCAGTGGTGGTTGGGCTAATTGCCGAATCAGCAATCGTCGTCGATGTGGATGTGCCGGCCGGTAACGATGTGAGCACGCGAATCTTTTCGCCCTTAGCGGTAGCAATCGTGGTGAGATTGGGCGAAAGCGCCTCGGGTACCGATGTCGACGAAGGAGTTGAATCCTCAGCTTTTTTTGATCCGGAACAGCCGGTCAACAAAATCGCAACGCCGAGGAAGATTGCCAGCGCCGAGCGCTTTGCCATTGAGAGTTTCACTACTTTTATGCCCTTTAAGAAATTCCGCATTGTCGAGAAACGACGCTGCCTAAAGTACCATTCGCTCTGTGACTAATTCGGTCGTCAGAGCTCGCTTCGCCCCTTCACCTACGGGCTATCTCCACATTGGTGGTGCGCGGACCGCGCTTTTCAATTGGATCTTCGCCCGCCAACAAGGCGGCGACTTCGTTCTTCGTATCGAAGACACCGATTCGGAGCGCTCCCGCCCCGAACTTATTGACGTCATCTTTCGTGCCCTCGAATGGTTAGGCCTCGATTGGGACGGCACGCCGGTTCATCAATCCGAACGGGCTCATCTCTATGCCGATGCCATCAGTCAATTGTTGGCGCAAGGCGATGCCTATTGGTGTCAGTGCACTCCCGATGAGGTGAAAGCTCGCGCCGAAGAACGTGGCGGCACGCCGGGCTATGACGGTTTTTGTGCCACGAAGAATTTGGGACCCGGCGATGGGCGAGTGGTGCGTTTCAAAGTCCCCGATGAAGGGGCCACGTCGTTCACCGACATCATTCGTGGTGACGTGACATTTGAAAACGCAGTTCTTGAAGACTTCGTCATTCAACGTTCGAACGGCACGCCAATGTTTCACTTGGCCAATGCGGTTGATGATGCCGAGCAAAACATCACCCATGTGATCCGCGGCGAGGACCTCATCAACGTCACGCCGAAAGTTCTTTTATTACGTAACGCTCTTGGTATTACGACGCCGCTGACTTTTGCTCATCTTCCGTTGATCGTGAACGAAAAGCGGCAGAAACTTTCAAAGCGCCGCGACGATGTTTCGGTAGGCGATTATATCGATCGCGGCTATTTGTCCGAAGCAATGGTCAACTATCTCTCCACCCTTGGTTGGGGACCGTCAGACGGCATCGAAATCCGACCGTTAGCCGAAATCGTGCAGATGTTCCGCTTAGAGGACGTCAATAAAGCCGGTGCATTTTTCGACGTGAAAAAACTGCAGCATTTCAACGGCGAATACATTCGCAATCTTTCCGTTCCGCAATTTGTCACTCGTTCCACGCGTTGGCTGTTTGATGACACTCCGTGGCCCGCACCTAATTTTGATATTGCGAAATTTGAAGTTTTGGCACCGCTCGTGCAAGAGCGAGTCAAACTTTTAAGTGAAGTTCCCAGTTATGTTGATTTTGTATTCCTTGATGATCCAGTAATTGATGAAGATGCCTGGAACAAAGTGATGGTGAAAAACGCGGATCTGGCGCGCGATATTTTGCCGTATGCGCTTTCAGTTTTCGCCGATTGCGAATGGAATGCTCATTCCATCGAAGTCGCTTTGTTTGCGTATGCCGAACAAAACGACATTGCGAAAGGCAAAGTGCAAGCGCCGGTGCGCGTTTCGGTAACGGGAAGAAGTGTGGGTCCGCCCCTTTTTGAATCATTAGAAGTTTTGGGTCGCACCGAAGTGCTTCGCCGCCTTACCGCCGCCGTGGAGCGAATGGGCTAAGGCCATGTTCTTTGGCTTGCGTCTGGTGACGCGCATCATCGGAGCAGTTTTCGCCATTGTTCTTTTGTATTTGGCGTTCAATTTTGTTCAAGTTTGGTGGGCGTCAAATCAAGGCGATCAAGAACCTTCAGCGGCGATCGTGGTGATGGGCGCGGCGCAATGGAATGGAGTGCCGTCACCGGTATTGCGTCGACGACTTGATCATGCAACTGAGTTGTATAACAACAAAGTTGCGCCGTATGTGATTGTTACCGGTGGCAAACAAGTGGGCGACAAAGTTACGCAGGGCTACAGCGGTTATGAATATTTGCGCAGCAAAGGCATTCCCGAAAGCGCGATCAAAGTTGAAGTTGAAGGCACCAATTCTTATGAAGAACTTTCGGCCTCAGCAGTGATCGTGCGCAGTTTGGGCGACAACCGCAATGTGGTGATTGTGACCGATCCGTATCACGCTTATCGCGTGGACAAGATCGCGCATGAGGTTGGTTTACGCCCGCATGTTTCACCCACGAGCGGCGGCGCAACCATGTCCCAATACGTGCGAGAAACGCTGGCCGTTTCGCTTGGTCGCATCGTGAGTTTTCGCCGTTTGGCCTCTTGGCGTTAGCGGCGTTGTCGCTTTCATTTGGGCAATAGCGGCCCGAACCGGTATCGTGCGAACGCCCTTCGGGGGTGGTGTAATTGGCAACACGTCTGGTTCTGGCCCAGTTGTTGGGGGTTCGAGTCCTCCCCCCCGAGC
>CAYOHV010000052.1:0-9126 GCA_964403825.1 uncultured Bifidobacterium sp.
GGTGCCGTTCGCTCATATTCGCCGCTACGAAAGAGTTCCCGCCCGCTTCACACCACACTAGGGATCTCTTGGGCTTGGCCGGCGAGGTAGAAAGCACAACGACCGCCCGTAGGCGGCCGTTCTGCGATGGTGGCGGGGGCCGGATTTGAACCGGCGACCTTCGGGTTATGAGCCCGACGAGCTACCAGACTGCTCCACCCCGCGGCGTGCCCTTCATCGTAGGCGAGAACCCCAAGAAAAGAAAAACGAAGATTTTCGCCGGAAAATTCGAACGACCCTAGGGCAGAAATTTCGCACGATAGGGCGAGAAACGTGCGTAGGTCGCGTCGAAATCAATTCCGAGCCAAGCGAATGAATAGCGATGCGCTGCTTCACGACTGTCGGACGCCGCTGCGGCCTTTTCTTTCACCGCGCGCAAAACATCGTCCGTCATTGGAATTGAAAAGTACTCGTAGAGACGTTGAATTTGGTCAACCGGCTTTTCATTGAGATCTTGAAACGAAATATGGATGCAGTTTTCAATCGGCTCACGTTCCGTAATGCCATCCAAATCACGCCAATACAACTCGGCGTGATAACGACCAATTTCTTCGGTGGAAACAACATCACTATGCGCCCAACGCAATTGCGCGATCAAACTCGTTACCGAACCCAAAATATCCATGGGCTCTCGGTGCGTCATTACTAAACATGCATCGGGATACGTCGATTGCAAAACATCGAGATTGTGCAAGTGAACTGGTGACTTTAATACCCAGCGCGACGTGGGTTGCTGGCGCTGCAAAATTTGCAGAATCAACTTATGCATTTCATAAGCCGGCGTCATATCGCAACTATGCAACCATTGCGCATAGTCATCGGTGCTGTAGCGGCTAATGAATTCCTCGCTGCGGAATGCAAATGACATCGCTGAAAGGCACTCTTTATTCATCCGACCGCTGTAGGAATGAATAGCGGAGATACCGTCAGTAACTAATTGCGGTAAGCGGAGTTCCTCATCAGCCAGTGCAATACGCGGATCGTTTTCAATTTCCGGATCAGGCGGCGGAACCGGGCGGAGGAATTCCCAACCTAAAGGAACACGATGACGAAAGTCTGCCGCTAACAGACCGTGCAAAGCAGTAGTTCCTGTGCGCGGTGCACCGATAACAACAATCGGCGCGGCAATTACTTCATTGCGTACTGCTGGATCAAGACGCACGTATTCACAAATTTGCAGTCGACCTTGTATCAGACGAAGAAGAAAGCGACGGGTCATCCAACGACCAAGCACATTGAGATTGGCCTGTTCTTCAATTGAACGAACAGCACGCTCATAGGCGTCGAAAAAATCCTCACCCGTTCCCGGTCCCGGCGCCACATACGCCGCAAGATCGTTGGCAGGGCGACCTTGACGCACTAATGCTTCAGCCAAAAGTTGTGGCGCCGAAAGTGAGTCCCCCGCTTCGCTGGTAATCGGAAGGATTCGTTGTTCGTTAATGGCGAGAGCCCAATCCGGTCTCGGCGGTGGTTCCCATGCCTGCGTCACAACTATGAAACTACGCTTTACCAATGGCTGAGCACCAAGATTTTGCTGGAAAATCCGTTTTAATCACCGGCGGTAGCCGTGGAATTGGTTTTGGCTTGGCCAGCCATCTTGGGCTGCGAGGTGCCGATATCACCATCACCGGCCGCAAAGAACCGCAACTTAAAAGTGCCGTTCAAGCATTGAACGAAATGGGCATTACTTGTCGGGGCGAAGTTTCCGATGTTGCGGATCGAGCTTCAACTTTTGCCGTGGTGGAAAAAATTCAGCAACGTACAGGGCGTCTTGATGGCGTCGTTGCCAACGCACAAACATTTCGCTCCGTTACAAAACTTGAAGATGTGCGCGCTGAGGATATGGAAGTTTTGTGGCAAACCGGACCGGTGGGAACACTTTGGCTCCTACAAGCAGCCTTTCCACTATTTGTTTCTCAGGGTCAGGGACGAGTGGTGACGATGGCAACGTCGATGGGTCATACCGGTGCCGCTGGCTATGGGCCTTATAGCGCCAGCAACGAAGCGATTCGATCGCTAACGCGCACTGCCGCCAACGAGTGGGGCCAATACGGCATCACGGTTAATTGTGTTCTGCCCGCATCAGCCAAACATCGTGAACCACCTGCCGATGAACATCGTCGACAAGCCTTTGCTGAAATGTATGCCGCTAATCCCGTTGGTCGCGATGGCGATGCACAAAATGATATTGGGCCACTAGTTGCTTTTTTACTCAGCGATGAAAGTGGTTACGTCAACGGACAGACAATTTCCGCCGACGGTGGCGGCATATTGAGAGCCTAAGTTCGGAAACGCCAACCGAGATGACGTCGTCGTTTACCCAAAACTTCAAAACGTTCGTCTTCACTTACTTTTGGCGTCTCTGCCGGTAAGTGATTCCACACCTCATCTAGTTGCACCAACGTTGCTTTTGGTTCGGGTGCACTCTCCCCCGTGGGCCAAAACCAACGCAATGTGCATAAACCAATTTGCCGTCCACCAACATCGAGCCAGTTGGCTGCGCCACAATCGCGATGCGAAAGCACGACGCGCACTTTGTCATCACTTGAAATATGCAATTGGCGGTTATTTAAACTGGTAATTCGCTCAACGGGATCAGCAAGTTCGAACCAACCCATGGGGTACAACTGGAAACTCCAATAAGGCGCTAAGGGCAGATCGCTTTCGATAACAAGCGCTTGGTCAGGTTCAAGATTCCAGAAACAAAATCCATAACGAGCGGCCGCTAAACCTTTTTCTTGTTGGAAAGAACCGTGAAACGAATTATCCGTACGCATCGCTCGTTGCGCAATCATGTACTCGTTCCAATAGGTCATTGAACGCTCAACACCATTGGCTGCATCGTCAATTTTTTCTACGAAATCAGCACTTGTTACTCGTTCCAAATGTTGTGGTGCGTCCAAACATTCGATGGTGAATGTCGCCGGCTCTTCTTCCTTCCAATCGAAGTAGTACTCCCGCAGCGAACACATCACGGCGCCTTCAGGAATTGGTAACCAACCTTTTTCGGTTCCGTCACCACCTAAGAAAATCTCAAATTCTTCACCTTCGCTTATTCCTAAATCAGACGCGTTGTATTCCGCCAGCGTCCCCCAAGTTTTCTGATGCATAAAACCCGCGCGCAACGCCATGATGAATTCCTGACAAGAATTCATACGGCCTCGAATGCGATAGCGATGCGCCGGATCAATGCGTGCGTGCCGATAAACATTGTCGGCATTCGGTCCGCCCCATTGAGTTACTAAATCGTTTTGACGCATGAAGAACGGACGCTGCGCTGACGGAAAACCAATCGACCAACCAAGCCAACAAAGAACTTGTTCCGCCAAATGATCAAAGCCTTCCGCTTGCACGGCAGGATCTTGCGGAAAAGGTTCGGATAACAATTGCTCGCCCACCGAAACAAGACGTTCATTGAACTGACGCCAGGCCAAGAATTCTTCGGTTCCCATTGGCTAATGCGCCCCTTTGTCGTAATTCCAAAAACGTTTGACCGGTACTATTCCGGCATCGCAATTCCTAGGGGACATCATGGCCGATCAATCGCTTCCTGCCCATCAACTTCCGCTTACCGCCGCATTGCGCAAAGCCGATGAGGAATTAACCGGACCTGGTGGGGCTTTTGAAACTGTCACCGCCACTGTGGGCGGCAACGAAATGCTGGTCTTCCGCAATCGAATGCATTCCCTCGGCGAATTGTTGGCCTCCACCGAAGCCTTTGGCGATCGCCTAGCCATGACTTTTAGTGATGGACGTCAAGTGACATTCACTGAATTCATTGCCGACGTTGCATCCGTTGCTGAATGGATGTCTTCGGAATATGGCATATCCAAAGGCGATCGCGTCGCACTCTGCGCCGCAAATTGTTACGGCTGGATCGTTTCCTTTTGGGCTTCGCTGACCTTAGGTGCCATCACCGTTGCCATGAACGGCTGGTGGACAACACCGGAAATGCAACACGCAATTGATCTCACTGATCCAAAACTTTTACTTTTCGATGCTCGCCGCGCCGAGCGCCTCGAATCTCAATCGGCACCGGTGGTGTTGTTCGAAGATCGCCTCGAAGAGATGCTCAATTACGCCCAACGATCTTCATTGCCGTTCGCATCGGTCGATGAAGATGACCCTGCAATTTTGATTTTCACATCGGGCACTACTGGGCGACCCAAAGCCGCTGTTCTTTCACATCGCAGCGTGATCGCCTATTCAACTTTGCAAAATTACATTGCCGCTCGTTCAATGCATTTAATGGGAATTACACCTTCACCCGGTGGACCCCAACCAGTGCGGCTGGCGGTTTTTCCGCTTTTCCATGTTTCAGGATTAGGCGCCACCGTGAATTCATTACATGTAGGTGCAACAACCGCGTGGTACCTAGGTCGTTTCGAAGCGGATGCTGTGATCCGCTTCGTCATTGATAACAACGTCAACATCATCGGCGGAACAGGTACCCATATTTTGCGCTTACTCGATCATCCCGATTGCGCCTTGATCCCACCGCAACAAGTTCTCTCCGTGGGCATGGGCGGTTCAGCAACAACACCAGAAATATTGCGTCGTTTGGCCAATCGATTTCCTCATCTCGATCACACAATGTCAACGGGCTATGGATCGACCGAAACGGGCGCGCTTGTTTCGTTCGCCCCGAATGCCCTTCTCGAAGCGACGCCCGAATGTATCGGCCCACCATTGCCAACTGTTTCGGTGCGAATTTGTGATGAAAACGGAAAGGTTTTACCCGAGGGCGAAGAAGGAAATATCTGCGTAAAAAGTCCGCTCGTTATGAGCGAATATTGGCGGCACCCCAGCGCCAATGCCGAGGCGTTTTCCAATGGCTATTTCAATACTGGTGATTTTGGCCGCTTAATTGACGGCGTTTTGCATATTGCATCTCGTAAACGCGACATCATCATTCGCGGCGGTGAAAATATTTACCCGTTTGAAATTGAAAACTGCATTGAAGAACTTCCTGGAGTTATTGAAACCGCAGTATTTGGAGTTGATCACGACACGTTGGGTCAGGAAGTAAAAGCGGTCATTGTGATCGCTCCTGATGCCACCATTACCGAAGTTGACGTGCATGAACACTGCAAAAAATCGCTGGCGGTTTACAAGATTCCCGCTTATGTAGAACTACGCACGGAACGACTTCCGCGCAATCCCAGCGGCAAGATCCTCAAACATGTGGTCGCCACCGGCGCTGATGCCGGTTTCGTCGAAGAGTGAATTAGGCCGGAGTTAACGGTCTGGTTGTGGTCGTCGTAGCGGCATTCGCTTGCGCTAAGAGACCTTGAGCTTCACGCACTTTGGCTTGATAGCCCGCCAAGTCACCATTACGCAATGCGGCATCCGCTTCATTCAATGCTTGTTCCGCACGACGGATGAGTTCATCGCGACTTTGACCGGTGTTGTTCGGAATAGTCGTCGTTGTAGTCGAGGTCGATCCAGTTCCAGGAGTGGTGTTACCACCAGTGATCACTTGGGAAATAGATCCCGACTCGAACGTTTGCGGATTAGCACCGGGGAAGAGTGCTTGTAACGCTTCCCGCAACGATGGGCGCATCACCACTTCACCACCGAAAGAAACAACAATCTGCTTAAGTTCCGGAACTCGCGTTTGTCCTTCCGACGAAACATATAGCGGACGAACATAAAGAATGGAGTTGTTCACCGGAACCAAGATCATGGCGCCGAAAGTGACTTCCGATCCTTGCTGATTCCACAAAGAAATCTGCTGGCTAATTTCGGTCGTGGCCAAAATATTGGCCTGCACGATTGATGGACCATCGATGTTGAATCCGGACGGCATTTCGTACAACGTGATTTGACCGTACTTATCAGGGTCACTGTTGGCCACCATGAACGAGGTGAGTGTCTTTTTAGAATCATCCTCGGAGAATGGAACAAACGGTCGCAAAATAACGAACGATTCAGTTTGGTCACCGGGCAAACGAGTGATCATGTACACCGGATCCATACGTCGTTCTTGAGTACGAACAACTTGAATACCGCCCTGGCCAACAATGGTTTGACCGGTGGCCACCTGCTGCGTTCCACTCACGCCACCTGGATCCTGGGCTACCGACCAAGCAGATGTTTGTTCGTAAAAGGCTTTGGCATCACTGATGTGATAGCGACCGTACATATTTGTTTGCACAGTGAAGAGATCTTCGGGATAACGCCAATGCTCACGCAGTTCGGCCGGCATCTCCGATGAAGGAGCAAACAATGACGGGAATGCCTTTTGATAGGCATTCACAATTGGGTCGGAGTCATTGACGACGTACAACTTGACCGTGCCGTCATAAGAATCGACCACTGCTTTAACGGAATTGCGAATGTAATTAAAGCGATGACCCTCTAAACCAGAACCGGCACGAATGCCCGCCACACTGGCACGCTGCGCGTTGGGATAACGATCCGTTGTTGTGTAGCCATCAAAAATATAAACAATGCGGTTGTTCGAGATCACGGGATAAGGGTCAGCATCGAATTTCAAAAATGGTGCAACCGCTTCAACACGATTGCGAACATCTCGTTCATAGACGATTCGAGTATCGGGCTGAATGAAATTAGAAACAATCAAGTTGAGGTCATTGAACTTCAACGCATACGCGGCTTTGCGCAAAAACGACGAAAGTTCAACGCCTCCCGATCCCGCATAACTAGTAAATTTGGTTTGACCATCAACATCGACATAGTCGACTTCTTCGCGCGTGGCATTAGTTAACGCATAACCGCCAACGCGCTCACCGTAATACGTTTGCGGTTGGTCAATAGAAGTTTTGATCTTGGCGCTATCGACAATGACGGGAACGTTACGGATTAGAAAATCCGGACGGCCTTGCGTTGTTGTGGCATTGGCGGGTGCCAGCGCTACGCCATAACCGTGGTTATACGCGAGTTTCGTTCCTTCCCATGATTTCTGCGGAATGCCATCGACATAAAGATCACGCGCGCCAAGAACAACTTGAGTCTTCGCCATTTCGCCCGACGGCGTCATAATCGAATAACGATCAACATCGAGATCAACGAAGCGATAGGCCGCATATTGGCTTTGTAAACGCTGATAAGTAGGCGTCACAACATTGTGATCAAGAAGCGGGATATTACGAATCGTGCCCGGATTAGCGTTCACATTTTGAACACCGGCCGCTTTGTCTTGTGAGTAAAGAAATGGCTCGGTCTTTACTTGATCAAGCCCAAGAGCGGAACGCGTGGCTTCAATGTTTTCGTTGATGTACTTCGCTTCTTTGGCGGACTCTTCCGGTTCAACAACAAACCGTTGAATAACGGCTGGGTAAGCGGTGCCCGCCACCAGCGAAACCAATGCCCAAAGTCCAACCGCCACGATTGGTAATGCCCAACCACGACGCCAAATATTGACGATGAATAGCAAAAACGAAAGCAACGCAATAAAGAGCAAGAGATAAATAGCCGGAAGTTGCGCGTTAACTTCGGTGTAAAGCGCGCCGTCCACAGTGCCGCGAGTTGAATACGTAAGGGCATAACGCTGCAACCAGTAGTCCGCCGCTTTTACCAACGCCAAGACACCAAGAATGACTGAGATATGCGCTTTCATTTGCGGCGTCGTACGTTCACCCACACCCTGTAAACGAACGCTGCCATTTAAATAGTGAGCCACGATCGTGATAACCAAAATGATCACGCCAGTAGCAAAAAGCCAGTTCACCACCGTTGTATAAAACGGCAATTTGAAAATATAGAAACCAACATCGGTATTGAACGTCTGATCGTTCACACCAAAATCAGAACCGTTGCGGAAGAGCAACCATTGGTTCCACTCCCCTGCCATACCAAAACCGCTCAATATCGCGGCAAACAGCGCGAGCAGAATTTTTGTCCAACGTGATTTACGTCCAACAGTTTCGTGGTAGCGACCAAGAAATTCTTCGTCGGGTCCGAAAATGCGATTCTTCGGCGCCAACTTTTCGGCGATCACCAAGTTCACATACAACAGCGCGAAGAAAATCAAACCAAAGATGACTCCGAGTGCGATGCGCGCTCGCAAAATTCCGGTGAAGACCGAATCAAGGCCTAGAGATCCGAACCACAGATAGTCCGTCCAGAACTCCGCCAAGGATCGAAGGGAAAGGAAAAGGGCCACCAAAACGGCGACCACCACAATGATGACGAGACGACCTTTCGAGACACGTCGGCGTCGGGGCATATCGGTAGGAACGCGCACGTCGCCAGCCTAGGGCCAGAGTGGCATGTTCCGACTTCGCCCACCGGCGACAAAGGGGGCTCAGCGAGATTTTGACGAAGTTAACTACTCCGCAACGACGAAACAATGACAGCCGGGCTGCAAAGGCGGCAATAAGTGACCGGTTGGGAACGGGGTTCCCTTATCGATCGCACCGGCAAGTGCGTTGTCATCGCAATCAGGCGATGGCGGGTCCCCAGCGGCCACGATCCATCGAACCTTCACGCCTTTGCCAACTTTGTCCATATAGCCGCGGTTACAAGCCGCCAAACAGGCCGCCTCAACAACATCGTCAACGCGCTGACCTTTCCACTCACGGAATACCGCGCGCACTGATTGTGCTAGATCATCACGATCGCCGCCCGATTGCGTAACACACCGTTCAAGACGCTCACGCAAAGGCAACACAATCGATTCGGCAAGATTTGAAGAAAGGTCGGCCACTGAGGTGCGTGAGCCCGGTCGACCACCGGCTAAACGGCCACCAGCCTCCGATGCTTCACCTAAAGCCGGCAAAACCAGATCGTCATAACGCTCGAGATGGTCTTCGGGAATGGGAAGGATGTCATGAGAATTTACGGCGCCTTTTACCGAAGTAATGGCAGCCAGAATTTCGTTTTGTTCATCGGAAAGTTCACGCTTCAAACGACGAGTTAACGAACTCGAAATTGGTTGCACGACATCATTACGACGCAAAATGGCGCGTTGATCGTCGTCAGTTGAATCTTCAGAACTTTCGTTGTTCTTTTCCGCTTTTTGTTTTGACTCGGGTGCGGGCGATTCGTCATCGTCTTTTTGTTCGCGCGCTTCCTTTTCGCCTTCTTCGCGCAAGCGAGCGAAAACATCCGATGCTTTGCCGC
>CAYOHV010000053.1:0-9070 GCA_964403825.1 uncultured Bifidobacterium sp.
TGGCAATCTCTCGTGCCTTTTCCATGCCGGTTCCTTTTGGAACAACATGGCTAACTAATCCCCAACGCAGCGCTTCTTCCGCATCAAGAATGCGACCAGTAAGCAACATGTCCATCGCTACGGCATAGGGAATTTGACGCTTTAAACGCATTGTGGAACCGGCGCCGGCAATAAGTCCACGTTTCACTTCCGGCACACCGAACGTTGCATGTTCTTCGGCGATGCGAATATCAGTTGACTGCAACATCTCACAGCCGCCGCCCATGCACTGACCATTTACAACGGCGATGATCGGCTTCTTGCACCAATAGGTAAGCAGTAGTCCACGACCGGTAATGCCAGGGTCATCGGCTAAACGCTGCGCAATGCGACGCGATTCTTCTGTTTCTTCACCCGACATCCATCCGTCGGAAAGGTCGCCACCGGCGCAATAGGCGATGTCGCCGGCACCGGTGAGAATGACACAACGAATTGAGTCATCGCTATCGGCTAATTCCCATGCTTCAGCAAAACGCACCAGCATGTCGGGGACTAATGCATTGCGACGCTCAGGTCGATTCATGGTGAGAAGTAAAAGTGGTCCGTCGCGTTCAACGAGCAATGTTGGTTGGTCTGACATAGTTCCCCCTTGCCGATTCCTAGCAAAAACACGTTACGGCAAAACGCCGCGTGACTTCGTTATAACTGACGGCGCAAAACTTTGCCGAGAGGAGAAGTGGGAAGTTCGGTGCGCAGTTCTATTGATTTAGGCGCGCAAAATGCGGGAAATACTTCTTTAATGCTGGCGCGCAATTCTTCAAGTGTTGGTGGATTGGACGCGTTGGCGGGTACGACAACGGCAGTTACTTTTTGACCCCATTCAGGGTCATCGCGTCCGATGATCGCAATTTGTTGAACCGAGGGCAACATGCTGAGTCGCGCTTCGAGAGGCGCCGGCCAAACATTTTCGCCACCGGTAATGATCATGTCGCCGCGCCGGCCATGTACGTTGAGCACACCATTGGTGAGTGCGCCGGTATCACCAGTGGCGAACCATCCATCTTGGGAGAAAACATCAGTATTGTCGCGGTATCCGCGGAAGAGCATTGGTCCGCGTACAAAAATTTCATCGTCAACAATTTTTATTTCGGCGCCGCGTACTACGTCATCGTCTAAGACGATGGCGCTTCCGGTTTCCGTCATGCCATAACTTGCCCGACAATTTTTCGGAAGATCACCAGGTGCCGAGCCACCAACAATTATTTGGCGAAAGAGTTCGGGATTAATGCGGCGCAAAGTGGTTGGTACCAGCGACGTCAATGTTGCACCGTTACGAGCACTTTTTTCAACCAGTTCTTTATCGAACTTTTCCAAAACCGTTAAAGCCGTGCCCGCAACGAACGAGCGCACAATGATGGCAAAGCCGGCGATATGTCCAACAGGTAAGCAACATAACCAGTGGTCATTGGCCGAGACATCTAGTGCCTCATTAATGGCGTCGGCCGAAGCGAGCAGAGATTCGTGCGTATGGATAACAGCCTTTGGGATTCCAGTGCTTCCCGAAGTGGTGAGGACGACAGCATCGCCTTCTTCGCAGCCCTCGCCGTCGAGCGAATGGCGCATATGAGCGCTATCAACCAATTGCGTGGGGCGGGCAGCCGCCAAAAGTGATTCGACGGCGGCGCGGGGGAGATCGGGGTCGAGCGGTAACACCGCATGGCCGGCATCCCATTGCCTCTGCAGTTCGTCAACAAAGGCTTGGCCGCGTAATTGCACTGCGACAAGTTCAGGCACGCTATGAGGCTACGCCTCGAATTCGTCATCAAGGCATTTTCGAAGCACACTTAGGACATGAACGCATGGATCCTTGGGGCTCGCCTTCGCACAATCCCTGCTTCCATCGTTCCGGTTGTCGTGGGAACGGCGGCGGCCGCGGGGATGAACGGCGCTGATATGAATGCCGATGACAGTCTCGTTAAAGGAATCATCCTCTGGCGATTTTTGGCGGCGCTCGTTGTTTCGATTGCTTTACAAGTGGGCGTGAATTACGCCAACGATTATTCCGATGGAGTGCGCGGCACTGATGACGATCGCACCGGGCCAACACGATTAGTGGCCTCGGGATTGAAATCGGCCAAACAAGTTAAGGCGGCTGCATTTCTTTCATTCGGAGTAGCGGCAGTTGCTGGTCTTGCTTTAGCAGCGGCCACCACTTGGTGGTTACTTCTTGTCGGCGTGGCAGCCATTGCGGCGGCATGGTTTTATACCGGTGGCCCGCGTCCCTACGGTTATGCCGGTTTAGGCGAAGTTTTTGTTTTCGTTTTTTTCGGCGTGGTGGCCACGACGGGAAGTGGATTCGTGCAAACCGAACGCCTTACTCCGCTTTTGTTCTTTGTTTCATTGCCAATTGGTTTATTCGCAGTTGCACTTTTGATCGTGAACAACTTGCGCGATATCCCCACCGATCGTGTTGCAGGGAAAAACACTTTGGCGGTGCGTTTAGGCGATAAGCGCACGCGTATTTTTTATGTCATTACCATGACGTTGCCTTTTGTCATGGTGCCATTTATTGCTGGTCTTTCGGAACGACCGCTTGCGGCTTTAGCGCTTCTCGTGGTTGTTCTCGCTCGTTATCCCGTACAAAAAGTTTTGGAAGGCGCCAGTGGTGCCGGATTAATTCCGTTACTGGGCTCAACGGGTCGAATCCAATTGTTATTTGGCGCGTTATTTTCCGTTGGTCTTTGGATCGGCGGCTAGCAACTTAAAGACCGCAACGCGTTTGCCAGTCGGTTATAGCGATTGCCGTTTTCTCTGGTTGTTCGAGTTGCACACTATGACCGGCGCCCGCAATGACGGCCACGCTGGCGTTATCGCCGATGGTCTCGGCCATCTCATAAGCGAGTTGCGTAAATTTTTCGTCTTCGGCACCGCTCAGTAACAACACGGGCATCGAAAGTTGCGGAAGTTGATCCCAAAGTGGAAGTTGAGTGCCTGTTCCGCATAATTCAAGACTGCGAGCAAGACCTTCGGAAGTATTGGTCTCGCGTTGGTCACGATGAGTGTTTTTCAAATGGGCAAAGAGCGGTTGCGCTAACCAATCGTCGAGAAATGAACTAACACCTTGTTGGCGTAACTGCGCCGCTAATTGTTCATCGCGCTGTCGCCGCTCACTGCGTTCATTTTCGCTACGTAATCCTGCGGTGGCACCAATGGCCACCAAACCTTGCACTTTGGCTGGTGCAAGCAATGCCAAATGAAGAGCAACGCGTCCGCCCATCGAATAGCCGCAGACAATCGACTCGTTCATCTGCGCAGCCACCATTTGCGCGCTGGTTTGTAAATCGACGAAAACGTCAGAGGATCCGCCATGACCGGGCAGGTCAATGAGGCGTACATGAGCCTCGGTGCTGAGAAGTTCGTCGAAGGGGGACCAACAGCGGGAATTTTGCGTGAATCCGTGGAGCAACGTGAACTCAGCGCGCTGGCCGGAAGGGCCGATATCAATGAAGGCAAGGTGCTGAGCCACAAAGTAAGCGTACGGCGAATTCGCTCGTAGGCTGCAGATGTGGATTCCTCGATCGCCACTGCCAATGCCACTGCCTGTGCAGCATTTGTTGATGAATTGGCCCGTAGCGGAATCACCGATGTGGTGATTTGCCCTGGTTCGCGATCCACTCCTTTAGCAGTGGCCTTTGCTCGTCACGGCGCTATTCGCACGCATATTCACCTCGATGAACGATCGGGATCGTTTATGGCGCTGGGCTTAGCAAAAGCCTCCGGTCGCCATGTTCCGGTGGTGACAACTTCGGGTACCGCAGCGGCGGAACTACATGCCGCGGTCGTAGAGGCTTCGCTCGATGGTGTTCCCTATTTGGCTTTAACCGCTGATCGGCCTCCGCGTTTACGCGGTGTCGGCGCACCGCAAACAATTGATCAACTTCGTCTTTATGGCAGCGCGGTCGATATTTTTGCCGATGCTCCTCTTCCGCATGAATCGACACCGCAAGCATTTCGTCAATTAGCGGTGCAAGCACTTTCGTTCACAGTCGCGCATCTCAACTTTCCTTTTGATGAACCGTTGCTTGGAACACCTACCTCCGAGGCGGATGAACTTTTTGCCGGAGATGAATTGCAAGCAGTTGTTAACGATGGAGCGGCGCGCACGGTTGAGTTTTTCTCGTTACCACCCGTTGAACGGGGCGTGATCATTGCCGGTGGACCAATTGACGATCCAGCCGCCGTTTTACGCCTGGCCGAACAATGGCAATGGCCGGTGTTAGCCGATCCGCGCAGTGGCTGTCGTCTTCCGCACCCCAATGTCATTGCTCATGCGGATGGTCTTTTGCGTGATGTTGCCCCGCGAGTTGATCTAGTGGTGCGATTTGGATCGCTACCCGCATCCAAAGTTGTAAACCAATGGTTAGGTGCGCAAACTGTTCCGCATTTTCATATCGCGCCCCATGATCGAAAAGAAGATCCTTATGGAGTCGTCACGGATCGAGTGGTGGCGACGGCATCTGCATTCTGCGCTGGCGTCAGTGAACCATCTTCACCGCGTCCCGAGAATTGGATGCTGGCATGGCGTAAAGCCGATGATGTATTTGCTTCGGCCATTAGTGAATCCTTGGCGCAATACGACTATCCCACCGAACCCGGTGTGGCCCGCTCCATCGTAAATTCGATGCCCGAAGATTCTGTTTTAGTGGTGTCATCCTCAATGCCTATTCGCGATGTTGAGTGGTACACCGAGAGACGCGATGGTCTCAAAGTGTTGGCCAACCGCGGCGCTAACGGTATTGATGGAGTGGTATCCACTGCAGTAGGCGCGGCGCTAAGTGGCGCACCAACGGCGCTATTCATTGGTGATATCGCGTTTTTGCACGACACGAATGGATTGATCGGTCTAACGAAACGCAATGTCAATCTTTGTTTAGTTGTTCTTGATAACGATGGTGGCGGAATCTTTTCGTTCCTACCGCAAGCCTCGGCGCTTGGTGAAGACGAATTTGAATTGCTCTTTGGAACGCCCCATAACGCGCATCTGCCAACGTTGGCCCATGCTCATGACATTGCGGTATTACAAGCCGAAGATGCCGAAGCGGTTGGTATTGCCGTGAAAGGTGCGTTGGCTACCGGCGGTGTTCATATGGTGTACGTGCGCACAAACCGTCGCGACAATGTCGATGTGCATGGACAACTCAACGCAGTTGGTTTGGCCGCAGCGCGCAAAATTGGTTGGCCGGCGTAACCGTTAATAATTATGGGCGAACTAACGCGCCCAACATCGCTTGGAGTTTGGCCCGTGTTTCGGCCAATTCAATTTCACCAATGGAATCGATGACCACACCGACACCGGCATAAATACGAGTGGTATCGCCATTAATTTGCGCCGAACGAATACCAACCGCCCAAGTGCCATTGCCACGGTTATCTACCCAGCCAACCGGTCCGGCGTAACGACCGCGATCAAGTTGCTCAACTTCGTTGATGATTTGTAACGCTTGACCACGCGGGCTTCCACCTACGGCAGGAGTGGGATGAAGCGCATCCACTAATTCAATTACCGAAGCTGGCGGTGCGGAAAGTCGTCCTTCAAGACGGGTGGAGAGATGTTGCACATTGGCAACGGCCACGATTGAAGGCTCATCCTCTTCATCAAGATACGAACACCAGGGCAAAAGTGTTTCGTGCACCATGTCGATGGTATGTCGATGTTCATCGCGGGTATTGGTGGAAGCGAGTAACGCCGCGGCTAAACGCGCATCGGTTTCAGCATCGCCACTACGCGGCGCCGTGCCGGCCATCGGATGAGCGCGCACAATTTCACCTTCGCGTTGAACGAGCATTTCTGGTGTTGCGCCTACAAACCCATCGAAAGAAAACAAATAACTGGCGGGAAATGTGCGTCGTAATTGTGAAAGCAGCGCCGAAGGATCGACCGGGCGATCGGTCTTGACATCAATACCGCGGGCCAAAACAACTTTGCGCGCTTCGCCGTTGGCAATGCGAGCGGCCACTTGATCAACCGCGTCGCACCAATCTTCGGGGGCGCGCAATGGCGTAATGGAAAACGAACTGGGGGAGCGATCAGAACCCTGCAATGCGGCATCACGGGCAAAACCCGCTTTCGCATCTTCTTGACGAGCGAGCAATCGATCAATTTCCTTTTGCGTGGCTAATTGATCTTCGGGTCCGCAACGAGTTACCCATGTGGTGCCATCGCTATGTCGACCGATGATGATGCGGGGGAGAAGTAATTCGCAATCAAGTTGCGCCACGAACGGAAAAGCGCCAAAGGCCACGGCGCCCGTGCCGGGAAGATCCACTTCATCAATATCTTCATAGGAAGAAAGCGCCGCATGAATTTGATGAGCGGCGCTGTCATCGCTGGAACGTCGCACAACAATGCGATCCGCTAAACCAAAACCGACAACGCCAACGTTTTGGGAACAAAATGCCAAGTCATCGGCTCGGCAAAGCGCCAAGAGATCGACATCAGTATCGAGGGCAACGGTATGGGCGACGAGTTTCACGACGATTTCGTGGCGGTAATCAATTGGGCGATACCAAAGGAAAGAAGATTTCGTTCCACCCATTCGAAACCGGCATTTTCAATCTTGGCGATCATTTGGTTTGGTTCGGGTAAGTACGCCACTGATTTCGGTAAGTACTGATACGCCGACGCATCCGAAAGTAAACCGCCAACCTTGGGAACAACTTTTCCAAAATAAATTGAATGTCCCGTGCGCAAAATTGGATTTGGTGGTTCGGCAACTTCGAGTAATGCAATGCGACCACCGGGACGAACGACGCGGGCGAGTTCGTTAAAGAAACCATCGAGTTCGACAAAGTTGCGCAAAGCGAAACCGCAGGTCACTCCGTCTAACGAATTATCGGCTAACGGAAGTCGTAATGCATCGGCTTCAACCAATGGGGCAGTCGTGCGCGCCGAAGCAAGCATTCCAAACGAAAGATCAAAACCAATCGGGGAGAGTTTGTATTTCTGTAACTCGCGGCAAAAGTCGCCGGTTCCGCACGCTAAGTCGGCGACGAGTGATCCAGGTACGAGTCGTAAATCGCGCACCGTGCGCTTGCGCCAGCCAACATCCATACGGAATGTCATGATGCGATTCACAAGGTCATAACGAGGTGCGATGGCATCGAACATCGATCGCACGGCGCGCACTTTGTCGTCGCCTTGGGGCAGATTTTCCGGATCGATTTCTAATGCTGACTCGGCCACGGGTTCAGCCTACGGGGCAGGCGTAGAAAGCGACCACATCAAGCGAATGTTGGCGAGTTAGTTGCCTTCGGCCACGCTACGCGCCCAGCGGTAATCCGCTTTTCCGGCCGGAGAGCGCACGATGGTGTCGGTGAAGATGATTTCTTTCGGCAACTTGTAACGAGCGATGTGTTGACCGGCTTCAGTAAGAAGTTCATCGGCCGTTGCCGTTTGTCCGTCACGTAATCGCACAATGGCAACAACTTCATTGCCCCAACGTTCCGATGGTCGACCGGCCACAATGACGTCATAAACGGCTGGATGATGAGCAATGGCGGCTTCAACTTCTTCGGCGAAGATTTTTTCACCGCCGGAATTGATGGTGACAGAATCCCGACCGAAAAGTTCGAGCACATTGTCGGCCCGTAACCGAGCGCGATCACCGGGAACAGAAAAACGTTCGCCATTAATGGTGGGGAAGGTGCGTGCCGTTTTTTCCGCATCGCCGAGATAGCCCAATGGCACACGTCCACGCTGTGCCAGCCAACCGGGTTCTTCATGGCCGGCTTCTAAAACGCGATCAAAGTTTTCGCTCACAATTGCCATACCGGTGCCGGGATTAAACGTGCCCGTTGTAACGGGCGCTCCCGCGCCAATTACTTGACTGGCTTGTTGTCCGGTTTCCGATGAACCTAAGCCGTCCATAATCGCGACCGATGGAAGCGCTTCCAAGATGGCCGCTTTAACGGGTGCCGAGAGCGCGGCGCCACCGCTAATAAGCAACATCAATGATGAAAGGTCGTACTTTCCGGTTTTGATTTCGTCGAGTAGCGGACGACCGAATGCATCGCCCACAATCAACATGAGATTGACGCCTTCTTTTTGAATTGTGTTGCAGGCATCAACCGGATCGAAACTCTTTGTTTGTTCGGGCAACACAATTGTGTTGCCGTTGCCTAACGCGTTAATGGCCATCCAATGCGCCGCTCCATGCATGAACGGTGCCGCAGGAAACACTTTCATTCCACCGGCAGCGGCGTTCTCACAGATTTCGGCTAAGTCGGCGTATTCAATGCCGGTGGAAATTTTTCGGCCGCCTAATGCGCCCGGATAAATATCGCCTTGGCGCCATAAAACACCTTTCGGCATTCCCGTCGTGCCACCCGTATAAAGGATGTACAGATCGTCGGGGCTAGGTGTTGGTAATTCGATTTCCGGTGCGTTACTGGTTGCATCTTCATACCAGCGAGCACCATCTAATAAGGCGTTGCCTGAATCATCGGGAACTTGTAATAAAACGCGCAGGTTCGGAAGTTCGGAACGGACTTCATCCAGCAATGGCGCGAACGCCGAGTGATACACGATGGCAGTGGCTTTCGAATCGTTGAGCAAATAACGAAGTTCGTCAGCGACATAGCGATAGTTGACATTGAATGGCGCAATGCGCGCGCCATATGCGCCCATCATGGCTTCGATGTATTCAATGCAGTTGTGCATGTAGATAGCGAGATGATCTTGGCCCGATTCATGACCTTGTAACGACGATCGTTCGCTATGGGCACCTAAGCCTTCGGAGACGAAATATGCCGACAGTCGATCGCATCGATCCACGAATTGTCGGTAGGTGTAACGACGGTTGGCATCGACAATTGCCTCGCGGTCACCAATGGTGTCGGCCACTGCGTGTACGACTTGGGAGAGATTGAAATCCATGGAACGGCTCCGTTAGGTGCGGGGTCGAAATGTGGGTGGGGGTACGACGTTGGTCTCGGCATCGTAGGACGCTCGCAGTTGCCCGCAAGCGGCGTCGATATCGGTTCCTCGATTGGCCCTCACGGTGGCATTAACGCCGAAAGATTTCAACATCTG
>CAYOHV010000054.1:0-9052 GCA_964403825.1 uncultured Bifidobacterium sp.
CTGAGGCGATGACGGCCGCATCAATCACGCCGAATTCTTGAAGCGCAACATCGGTAATTGTTTGTGCACTTCGTTCTTTCGCCATGTTTGACACTCCGCTAACTGCAATAGCGGTGCTTCCTAATGCGCGACATTCGGCGAGTAATTCTTCGCTGGCATCGCCTAAAACAAGATCGTGCTGACGTGCCGCCAACATGCGCGCTAAGTCAGGACCAACGTAATGACGTGCATCAGCAACGAGCGCAACCCGTCGCTTTGCTGAACTGGATGAAGATTGGTTCGAGCTCATGGTGCGTCGCTCCTAAATTTGCTAACCTTTAGTGTCAGTAGTTCTGACAAAACTTTCCTCTCAAATGTACCGTCTTTCCTAAGCCGCCGTCGGAACGATTTGCAGTTGAAACGTGACTAGTCCGACACACCAAGTGCCCGGAGTGGGCCGAGCAAGAAGGATCAATATGAATTTACGTGACAAGACCGCCGTGGTGACCGGTGCGGCCTCGGGAATTGGTTTAGCAACGGCTGAACGATTCATCGCCGAAGGTATGTCTGTAGTGCTGGCCGATATTGAGGCTGATGCATTGACCGAACAATGTGATCGATTGCAGCAACAGGGTGCTTCGATTCTCAAAGTGGTGTGCGATGTCAGTGACGCGGCGCAAGTTCAATCATTGCGCGATGAATCACTTTCAAAATTCGGTTCGGTACATGTTCTTTTTAACAACGCCGGTGTTGGTGGGACGGGAACACCGACGTACAAAACCAAACCCGATGTTTGGGATTGGGTCGTTGGTGTGGATCTTCTTGGCGTCGCTTATGGCGTGAACGCTTTCGTTCCTTTATTCGTTGAACAAGGCGAAGGCCATGTCATTAACACCGCCTCTGAAGCCGGTCTTTGTGCAACTCCCATGCTCGGCGCCTATCACGCGGCGAAATATGGAGTAGTTGGTCTTTCCGAAGCATTAGTTATGGAACTGGCGGGAACTGGCGTGGGTGTTTCCTGCCTTTGCCCCGAGTTAGTGGCCACAAAAATTTTCGAATCAACCCGAAACGCGCCTGCACATTTAGGATTACCGAAACCTGATCCGGTGCCGATGAGCGCACTTGAACATGTCATGAAGACAACGGCATTGGATCCGGCACAAGTTGCCGATGATGTCGTTACGGCAATGAACAACAATTCATTTTGGATCCTCACTCATGCAGTGACGCACAAGCGGGTGGCGTTCCGAAATCGCAATTTGGAATCGGGTGCAACACCATCAGCGCAACCAATGGGAAGTGAAAAATAATGACTGCACAAATGCCAACGTTCGGCGGCAAGATCGGCCGCACCCTCGCCGATTCCTCACCGTGGTGGCCAGAGCCGGCGCACCCAGGTGATGGTGCACCCAACGTGATCGTCATCCTTTTCGACGATCTTGGTTTTTCTCATTTCAATTGTTTCGGCTCCGATTTGGTGACGCCAAATATCGATGCGTTAGCAGCGGGCGGATTGCGTTTTACGAATTTCCACGTGACTCCGCTTTGTTCACCAACCCGTGCTGCGCTTTTAACCGGTCGCAACCATCACACCGTTGGTATGCGCGGTATTGCTAACTGGAATTCTGGTTACCCGCATATGACGGGACGTATTTCCGAACATGCCACCACCATGGCCGAAGTGTTGCGCGATAGCGGCTACACAACTTTCGCTCTCGGTAAATGGCATCTCTGCCCGATGGACGAAGCGTCGGCGGCTGGTCCTTACGACGCCTGGCCGTTACAACGTGGTTTTGATCGCTTCTACGGATTTCTCGATGGCGAAACCGATCAGTTCACTCCTGATTTGGTTTACGACAACCATCGCATTAATCCGCCGCGTACACCGCAAGAGGGTTATCACCTCACCGAAGATCTCATCGATAAAGCGATCGAATTCATTCATGACACAACGTCAATTCGACCGGATCGTCCGTTCTTCACCTATCTCGCGCTCGGAGCAACGCATGCTCCGCATCAGTCGCCTGATGAATATCGTCAACGTCATCGCGGTCGCTACGACGAAGGTTGGGATGCGGCGCGTGATCGATGGTTTGCTCGTCAACAACAAATGGGAATCGTTGAAGGAAATACCGAACTTGCTCCTCGTAACCCAGGTGTTGAACCGTGGGATTCACTCGGCGATAACCAACGACGTTTAGCAATTGCGTTACAAGAGGCATTCGGCGCATTTTTGGAACATACCGATGCGCAAATTGGTCGTTTAGTAGCGGCGCTTGAGAATCTCGGACAACTCGATAACACCATCATCATGGTGATGTCAGATAACGGGGCTAGCCAAGAAGGTGGCCCGTTTGGTGTTTTGCATGAAATGAAATTTTTCAATTTCCTTATCGAAACGCCGGATGAAGCCGTTGCTCATATCGACGACATTGGTGGACCGGATAGCCATGCCAACTATCCATGGGGTTGGGCGCAGGCTGGTAACACGCCATTCAAGTGGTACAAACAAAACACGCATGAAGGTGGTGTCCACGTTCCGCTCATTGTGCATTGGCCAAAAGGAATTGCTGATGCCGGTGCAATACGTCGCCAATTCCATTACGTAACTGATTTAGCACCCACGGTGTATGACATTGTCGGGGTAGAAGCGCCATCGGTGTATTTGGGTCGAGAACAATTTCCGATTGCTGGATCATCAATGACCTATGCATTTGCCGATGCCAATGCGCCGACAAAACACTCGGTGCAATATTTCGAAATGGTGGGCCATCGCGCAATATATGCCGACGGTTGGAAGGCCGTTACCCGCCACACTCCCGGAGTTTCATTTGATGACGATTCTTGGGAGCTCTACAACCTCAACGAGGATTGGAGCGAGTGTCACGATTTGGCGGCCCAAGAGCCTGATCGCCTCGCGGCATTGATTGAACTGTGGTGGGAAGAAGCGGAGAAGTACGGCGTTCTTCCATTGGACGATCGTGGCGTTGAACTTTTCGGCGTGAAGTTCGGCAAAAACCGCACGCACGCGGAAAGTCGTGTTTATAACTATCGGCCACCAATGGCGCCGCTTCCCGCGCAAAGCGCGGCGGCGATCGGTGGGCGTAGTTGGGAATTGCGCGCTGATGTTCATCGTGAACAAAACCAAAACGGAGTCCTTTATGCGATGGGCAATGGAAACAGTGGGTTGAGTTTGTTTGTGCAAAACAATCGACTTGTTTTCGATTACAACGTCTTTGGCGATCACCACATTGTTGAATCGTCTTCGGATATTCCAACGGGTGATATCGAAATCGGTGTGGCTTTTCGCCGTAACGATTCCGGTGGAAGTGCAACCTTGCTCGTAAATGGAAATGAACTTGAATCGGTTGAATTCCCGTTTGTTATGCGCGTGATTTCCTCAATGGGTGCCAGCGTTGGCTACGACCACGGCTTGCCGGTGAGTCGTCGCTATAGCGATTCATTCCCATTCGCCGGAGATATCCGTTGCGTGCAAATTCAATTGCAATCACCACGCGGCAAAGAAGCCTCGGAAGCGGCGGAAGCGCAACAGCGTTCCGATATGACCCGTCAATAGACGGGCCATATCGGAACAACACGAATTGTCAATGAATTAGACCGCAGTGATCTCTACCGGAATGCCGTTGACTGCGGCATTGCCACTTAGTTGATCCACAAAGGTGCCGGGTGCCAACAAGTTCGAGTTCACGCCGGGATGTTCACGGGCCACGGAAAGACGCGTGCCTGGTTTGTTGTGACCCCAACCATGAGGTAAGCACACCACGCCGCGCATCATCTCATCGGAAATTTCGACTGGCACTTCAATAACACCCGCTTCGGAACTCACACGGGCCATGCCATCGGGTGTCAGACCAAGTTCGGTTGCGTCTTCAGGATTAACCAAAAGAGTGCAACGGTTGCCGGCTTTCACCAACACTTTGACGTTATGCATCCAAGTGTTTTTTGATTTCTGATGACGGCGTGAAACCAATACATAGTGATCGGGGTCGCGATCCAAAGCGGTACGCAAACGGGGAAGGTCGGAGAGGATGTACTCCGGTGCCAATTCAATTTTTCCGCTTGGCGTACCAACTACTTCGGCGGCACGTCCGGCAACCATTGGTCCAAAATCAATTCCGTGAAGCGCATCTTTTGCTTTTTGCAAATTGATGCCGTCGGGGTTTTCGCCATAACGATCGCCATAGGGGCCCATACGTAATTGCAGATCAATCATTCGCTCGGGGCCGCCGTAATCGTAAAGCGGAAGTGTTTCGTCAGGATTGCGCCCGTACATATGGCACAACACTGTGAACCAACCGTCGTCGAGCATTTTGAAATCAAATGTCTCGTTGGTGCCGCCGGTGCACAACCAACCTAAGCGCGCCAAGATTTCCCACTCAGGAACATTGTCTTCGGGAAGGGCGAAGAGTTGGTCACTCCACTTCACCGCCGAACCAATTGACCATGCCCACATCAATTCATCGAAATGTGGCGATTCAAGCGGTGACGGCGCTGGCAGGATGACGTGCGCGTGACGCGTTGTTTCGTTGATGTAGCAATCAATAGCGATCATGCAATCGAGCATCGCTAATGCATCATCAAGATGTTGCGAGTCGGGAACACTGATTGCGGGATTGGCGGCAATGTTGAACAGCGCTTTGATTTGTCCTTCGCCTGGTGTGGCGATTTCTTCGGCCAAACATGAGCACGGAACTTGTCCCAAAATTTCGGGTGCGCCGCGTACTCGTGACGTCCAACGACCAAATTCGGGTTCGCCAACATCTTTGGTATCGGGGAACCATTGAATTGGTTTCGCAACCGGATTGCCGAAAAGCATCCCACCCAATTTGTCGAATTGGCCGGCGACAATATTCACCACATCAACGAGCCAAGAGGCGAGCGTGCCGAACTCTTGATTACAAAGTCCGATTCGTCCGTACAATCCGCCGGCTTTTGCGTTGGCTAAATCACGGGCGAGTCGACGAATAGTTTCGGCGGGAACTTTGGTGAATGCTTCAACCGATTCGGGTGTGTACTCAACACAGGCTTGTCGAACTTCTTCGACACCATTTACTAATCCGTCGACGGCTCCAAGTTTGAACAGTCCTTCGGAGAAAATCACATTGCACATAGCCAACAACAACGCAGCATCAGTACCGGGACGAATTGGAATCCATTCGGATGCAACATCAGCAGTTGCGGTGCGACGCGGATCAATCACAATCACCTGTCCGCCGCGTTCACGAATACCTTTGATTTGCGCCAATTGATCGGGGCTCGCCAAAAGTGATCCACCCGAGGCTTGCGGGTTGCCGCCCATGATGATCCAGTAGTCGGTGTGTTCGATGTCGACGGTGGGGATCTTCCACATATTTCCGTACATCAACACGCTGGAAACATTCTTCGGCCACTGATCAACAGTGCCGGCCGAATAAATCATCGGAAAGTTGGCTTGACCCATTAACAATGCGCCGTAGCGACTCAAACTAAATGAATGTCCTGCCGGATTTCCGATGAACGCCGTCATGGCTTCGATGCCATGTTCATTCAAAACTTTATGAATGAGTTCTTGGCATTTCTCCCATGCTTCATCCCATGAGGCTTCGCGCCATTTATCGCCCTCGCGAATCATGGGCACGCGCACACGGTCGGGGTCCTCATGCAATTTGCCGAGGGTTGTTCCCTTCGGGCAAATGAAACCTTTCGACCACACGTCCTTATGGTCAGGACGAATCACTTTGACGTGATCGTTTTCATCGAGATGAACTTCGAGACCGCACATGCATTCGCAAAGTGGGCATTGGCGAAGATGAACCCGAGTTCCGTCTGGCTCTTTGCGAAGTTCGCGGCCAATAACGGAAAGTTGGACCGGTGTCGTGGTCATTATTCCCCCTGATTGCTGAGCCGCCCCCCGGCGGATGGCAATGAGCAAACAGTAGTGGGGGAGCCGGTTATGCGCAGTGAGAGTTCATTGTCATAGGGGGTCGTCATAGTGGTGAGCATGACGACGTTCACCATTGATTGTGCCGACTGTGTCCATTTCCCCACGCAATCCCAACCCGAGTCCGCTTGTGGCGATTGCGTGGTCACCTATATCTGTTCTCGAGAGCCGGGCGATGCTGTGGTTGTCGATTTGGCCGATTACCGCGCTATCGAAATGCTTTCCGAGTCAGGGCTCGTGCCCAAACTTCGCCATTCATCACAAACTGCCTGAGGGCTCTATGCCTGCGGTCGCAGTGGGGTAGTTCTTTTGGGAAACTACCTAGGTGGCTGTTCCCCCCAATGATGTTGCTCACCAAGTTGAGAATGGCCTTTGCGAAGAATTGCGCGAACTGGCCCTTGGGCTTGGTGCCGTGGCATTCGGTGTGGGGTCGGCTGAACCATTTAATGAAACTCGCGTCGAATTAGAGCGACGTAAAAAACTGGGTCTGCACGGTGAAATGTCGTTCACTTATCGCAACCCCGTTCGTTCCACGACGCCGACACAACTTTTGCCCTCGGCGCAATCGCTGGTTGTGTTGGCATGGCCTTATGCCGCCGAATTCGATGAACCTCCGAACGACATCACCGCTGGTCGAGTCGCTCGCTATGCAACCCAAGACCACTATGGAAAGTTGCGACATGCGCTTGATGTTCTTGCCGAGAAATTGCAACAAGGCGGATGGACGACGCGCATTTTTCTTGACGGCAATGCAATGGTTGATCGAGCGGCTGCGCAACGCGCCGGTATTGGTTGGGTGGGACATAACTCGAATGTGTTAGTTCCGCAGTATGGAAGTTGGGTTGTGCTCGGTGGCATTGCTACTGATGCGCCGCTGCCATGGTCGCAACCGGTTGAAAATAATTGCGGTACATGTCGTCGTTGTTTTGATGGTTGCCCAACTGACGCCATTATTTCTGAAGGTGTTATCGACGCTCGTCGATGTTTGGCTTGGTTAGTGCAAGCACCCGGAACGTTCCCCGTGGAATTTCGCGCTGCGCTTCATGACCGAATGTATGGCTGTGACGATTGCCAAGAAGTCTGCCCACCATCACGTCGTTCTCCGCAGTGGACGCAATCGCCCAGTGGAGAGTCGGCGGACAATTCATATGTTGATGTCGTTGCGCTATTACAAAAAAACGACGAGGAACTTTTGGCGGAATATGGCCGCTGGTACATAGCGGAACGCAATCCTGATTATTTGCGTCGCAATGCGCTTTTGGTGATTGGCAACGTGGGAGATTTTGCTGACGCCGAACTTGGTGAATTGCTCGATTCTTATTGCGAGAGTGAAAACGAACTTTTGGCTGAACACGCGCAATGGGCTCGGGGTCGCTGGCAACAAAGGATGAATGAATGAAACATCTTTTGGTGACCAATGATTTTCCACCCAAAGTGGGCGGAATTCAGAACTACTTATGGGAACTGTGGCGACGGTTGCCGGCCGAGGACGTTGTTGTATTCACATCAAAACATCGCGATAGCGCAGCGTTTGATGCTGAGCAACCTTTTCAAATTATTCGCCATACGAAGTCGGTGTTATTGCCAACGCCTTCGGTGGCGAAACGGATTAATGAATTGGCCAAACAAGTTGGCGCAGAATTTGTTCTTCTTGACCCAGCATTGCCACTGGGGGCAGTTGCGAAACACTTAGATCTTCCCTACGGAATTGTGGTGCACGGTGCCGAATTTGTTCTGCCGTCGAAAGTTCCGTTGTTGCGTCGCCGATTAGCGAAAGTTATGGATGGTGCCAGTGTTGTTATTGCCGCCGGCACTTATGTTGCTGATTCCGTTAGGCAATTAATTGGTAACGACGTTCCCGTTGTAAATGTTCCTCCGGGTGTTGATTGCGAGATATTTGTTCCGTTCTCGACTGATCAGCGCAACGAATGGCGACGACAAAACGGATTCGATCCCAACGCTCCGCTGATTGTGGGTACAAGTCGACTCGTACCGAGAAAAGGTTTTGATGATCTCATTACGGCGAGCGCGCAATTGGCGCGTCGCTATCCGACATTGCAAGTTGCCATTGCTGGCGCGGGTCGAGACTTACGTCGTCTGCAACGTAAAGCACGTCGTCAAGGTGCACCGGTCACTTTTATGGGACGCATTCCGCAAGAAAAATTGTTGGGTTTGATGGCAAGCGCCGATGTTTTCGCCATGTTGTGTCGGTCTCGGTGGTTCGGACTTGAACAAGAAGGTTTCGGGATCGTGTTTCTCGAGGCGGCTGCATGCGGTATCCCCACAATCGTGGGGCATTCGGGCGGATCGTCCGAAGCGGTAATCGATGGTGAGACCGGCATCGTGGTGGATCGCAACCAACAAGGAGTGATTGCCGCTCTTGATCGCTATCTTTCAGACGAGAACGTTCGCAGCCAACATGGCCGCAACGGGCGGCAGTGGGTAACGACGTCGGCAACATATGCGTTGCGCGCGACGGAATTGCAAGCAGGATTGGATGCATATGGGAAACGAACCTGACGAAAAGCAAAGCGCTGCGGCTGATAATTCTGTCGATGAACGTTTTGACGATGACGGGGTAGCGCGCCCGATAGGTGATGGTCGCGGCATTCTGCGCATTAATGAAATCGGCGTGGCGATCTTTGTTGTTCTCGGAGTTTTGGCGGCGATCTTTCCGGATTTCTTCACCACGCCATATGTCGTTGTTTCTATTGCGCAATTCATCGCGGGCATGATCACGATGGGCCTGGCCTATTTTTCCGCCATTGAACGCAGCCGCATAGAAAACGTGGCTGTTGCCGGAGTGTTCTTTGCATCAGGGGCGGCGCCTAAACCAATTCAACGACGCTTTTTGCTGGCGCTGTTCGTGCAAGTTGTTGTTGGAATTGTTGTTGCCTCAGTGCGCGTCTACACCCCTGCGGCCTTCGGCGTATTGGCTCCGTTATGGGTGGTGGGCTTTACGGGGATGTGGGTGACCGCCTACGGAACGTTCACCCCGCGTGATCCGGAACTCAAACGTTCCGCCCGCAAGGCTGAAGCGAAAAAGCAGCGGCCGTCGGCCGCAAAGCGCGTGAAATAATTCGTTCATTACGAAGTTGCCGAGACAGATCCAAATAGGAAAGATCGGCAGAG
>CAYOHV010000055.1:0-240 GCA_964403825.1 uncultured Bifidobacterium sp.
GTAATGAACCAATCATGACTGCACCGTTTGTTGTATGGCCATTTCGGTTTTGTATTGCCATGGCGACATTGCAATATGACAAAGTGCCAAGGCGGCTGCGTCAGCTGCATCAAAAGGTGTGGGCGGTTTCTCTAAACCCAAAAGCGTTTGCACCATGGTCTGTACTTGGATTTTGTCAGCGGCGCCATAACCGGTAACAGCCAACTTCACTTCATTAGGCGAATACTGCTCGACCTGACA
>CAYOHV010000055.1:250-9041 GCA_964403825.1 uncultured Bifidobacterium sp.
TCGTAGAACTAATCTAACGCCTGCCTCTTCGCTCGTCGCGCTGCTTCGGCCATCACGATGCCAGACGCTTGACCAACCGACATGGCTGTGCGGACGTTGACTTGAAAGAGAACTCGTTCCAAGACCACCACATCGGGAGAAAACTCATCCATCAGGGCCCGGAACTCATCTTGTAATTCACAAAGTCGATTAGGCAATGCGTCATCGGCGCTAGTGCGAATTACGCCGAGAGCCAACGCTTTTTGGGCCGGCAAACGATGACGCTTTTCTTGGCGCGTCTCGATAACGCAATAGCCGCAGCGGGTAAGACCGGGATCAACGCCGAGTACGAACACGCGTACGATCCTAGCGGCCGAGCCCCGTTCTCCGATGGATTCGAAAAAAAGGGCTGGCGCTAGAGATCGAAACGGGCTTCTGCAGGTTTACTTCGGGGCTAAGCGAGCGCCGCCATCGACGCGGATCGTCTGGGCGTTCATATAGGAGTTCGTGATGAGTTCGACCACCATCGAGGCCAATTCATCAGAAAAGCCAAGACGCTTGGGGAACAAAACATCTTTCGAAAGGTTGGCTTTGAATGCTTCGCTGGCATCGCCTTCGCCGTAAATCGGCGTATCGATAAGTCCAGGAGCAACGGTATTAACGCGCACACCAACAACCGAAAGATCACGTGCAATCGGAAGTGTCATGCCAACGACGCCACCTTTGGAAGCGGAATAGGCGGCTTGACCAATTTGTCCATCAAATGCGGCAACTGACGCCATATTCACAATTGCACCGCGTTCGCCAGCAGCCGAAACCGGCTCAGTGCGGCTCATGGCCGTGGCAGCAATACGAATGCAATCGAAAGTTCCGGTGAGATTGATATCGATCACTTTCTTCCAGTAATCGAGGTTGAACGCCGAGTCGTAACTTCCGTCTTTACCAATTGTGCGACTCGCCGCACCGATACCTGCGGAGTTGACCAACGCGCGCAGCGGGCCCATTTCCATCGCCATTTCAGTAGCGGCGATGATGTCAGCGGTATTGCAGACATCAACATGCGCGAATGCACCGCCGATTTCTGAGGCCAACTTGTTGCCACGCTCATCATTGAGATCGGCAATAACAACTTTCGCTCCACCAGCAGCTAATTGACGAGCACATGCTTCGCCAATGCCTGAGGCACCACCGGTGACAATTGCAGAGATTCCTTTAATATCCATGCCAGCAGACTACGGGGAAAATTGGCTAATGATCGTCGAAAAGCCGCAGTTCTTCGGCCGAGGTGACGGCCGACTCCCCTGTTCCAAAGGTATCGGGTGGGCCTAGATGGCGGGGATGCTCGCCTCCCGAACGCGCCTTTTGCGTGAGCGCCGCCTCAACGGCCAGACTGTCAACTAAATCGTTCATGGGATCGCCGCCATGGCCTTTTACCCACTGAAATTCGATGTTGCCCCGTTGTTCAACCAAGTTGATAAACGGTTCCCATAAATCGCGATTGGCCACCGGTTTACGTTGTGAATTTTTCCACCCGCGCCGACGCCAACCTTCATGCCATTTATCGCGGAAACAATGCACGACATAGGTTGAATCGCTGACGATCACTAATGGCCCGCTAATAGAACGAACTGCTTGATAGGCGGCGGTGATTTCCATTCGTTGATTCGTGGATGGATTTTCGTAACCAGTGGCGAATCCGCCGCCATCAATCGCCCACGCCCAACCACCCGGCCCAGGGTTACCACTACATGCGCCGTCGGTGTACACGAAGAGACGATCACTCGTTGATTGCGAAGAATCGTCAGGCGTTGCGACAGACATCGCTCTAGCGTCGCACAAAATCGACAACTCATCGTTGATTGGTCACACCTAAACCGCTCAGTAACTTGCATAAGTTTTCCTAAATCGGGCATGAACGACGGATTTTGCGGGCATCATTACAAGTAGTCCATTCGCGATTCGAAAGGTTTCTTATGAATCTGGATCAGTTCGCATCCCAACTTCCCGATTCCGATCCCAGTGAAACCGCGGAATGGCTCGATTCGCTTGATGCCATCGTCAACAGTCAAGGCAAAACACGCGCTCGCTATTTAGTTTCTCGCTTGACCGAACGCGCTCGTCAATTACAAATTGGAACTCCGGCAGAAGTGTCAACGCCGTACGTGAACACCATTCCCGCTGAAGAACAACCATGGTTTCCCGGCGATGAAGATATTGAAAAACGACTTCGTCAATATTTGCGTTGGAACGCCGCCATGACTGTGGTGCATGCCAATAAAGAGGCTGACGGCATTGGCGGACATCTTTCAACGTTTGCGTCGTCAGCCATGTTGTACGAAGTTGGTTTTAATCATTTCTTTCGCGGCAAAGAAGATGGCTTAGCGGGCGATCATGTGTATCTCCAAGGTCATGCTTCGCCTGGCATTTACGCTCGTGCCTATCTTGAACATCGCTTAAGCGATGAACAAATGATGCGTTTCCGTCGTGAGATTGGCGGTGGTGGACTTTCCAGTTACCCGCATCCGTGGCTAATGCCTGAATTTTGGGAATTCCCGACGGTTTCGATGGGTCTCGGTCCAATCAATTCCATTTACCATGCCCGCTTTTTGAAATACCTCCATAACCGTTCGATTGACGACACCACGCAAAGCAAAGTGTGGTGCTTCTTAGGCGACGGCGAAACCGATGAACCCGAAACATTGGGATCAGTTTCGTTAGCGGGTCGTGAACAACTCGACAATTTGATCTGGGTTATCAATTGCAATTTGCAACGCCTTGATGGACCGGTGCGCGGTAACGGCAAGATCATCCAAGAACTCGAAAGCGTTTTCCGCGGCGCCGGTTGGAATGTCATCAAAGTTATTTGGGGCGAAGGTTGGGATGAACTTCTCGCCAAAGATGTCGATGGCGTTCTCTTGAACAAAATGAACACCACGCTTGACGGTGAATGGCAGCGTTACGCCGTTGAAAGCGGTGCGTATATTCGCGAACACTTCTTTGGCCCCGATCCGCGCTTGCGAAAACTGGTTGAACATCTTTCTGATGATCAATTGCGCGCGCTTCCCCGCGGTGGTCACGATTACAAAAAGGTCTACGCCGCTTATGCCGCCGCCGTGGCGTCAAAAGGCGCGCCCACGGTGATTTTGGCCAAGACCGTAAAAGGCTGGGCTCTTGGATCAACAGTGGAAGGCCGCAATGCCACCCACCAAATTAAAAAGTTGAGCAAAGAACAATTACTGGAGTTTCGCGATCGTCTGAAACTCACCAATGAAATCCCAGATTCGGTTTTTGAAAACAACGAATCGCCGTTCTATCGCCCACCGGTTGATTCAGCCGAACATCGTTATTTAGTGGATTGTCGGCGCGCCCTTGATGGCCCGCTGCCAATTCGTTCAACTGAAATTCGTCGTCCACTTTCAATGCCGGATGACGCGGTGTTTTCTGAATTCATGGCTGGTTCCGGACAACAAGAAGTTTCCACCACGATGGCATTCACGCGCTTATTACGCGGTTTATGTCGCGATGGCGCGTTCGGCGCCCGCGTCGTGCCCATCATTCCCGATGAAGCACGCACATTCGGCATGGACGCGTTGTTCCGCGAACTCGGAATTTACGCATCGCAAGGACAACTTTACGAACCCGTTGATCATGAACTTTTGATCTCGTATGTCGAGTCGAAAAAAGGTCAACTACTTGAAGAAGGAATTACCGAAGCCGGATCGTTAGCCAGTTTCACTGCCGCCGGTACGAGTTATGCCACCCGCGGTGTTCCCATGGTTCCTTTTTTCACGCTCTATTCGATGTTTGGTTTCCAACGCGTGGGCGATCTCATTTGGGCGGCGGCCGATGCACAAGCAAAAGGTTTCATCATTGGCGCTACCGCCGGCCGCACGACATTGTTAGGCGAAGGCCTGCAACATCAGGATGGCCACAGCCCGATCCTTGCTTCTACCGTGCCGACATGTCAGGTGTACGACCCCGCTTTTGCTTATGAATTAGCCACCATCATTCGTCACGGCCTGCATCGCATGTACGGAGGCCCCGGCGGTTCGGGTGAATCGGTTTTCTATTACCTCACGGCTTATAACGAAAACTACGTGATGCCGGCCAAGCCCGATCACGTCTCCGATGACGACATTATGGGCGGTCTTTATAAATGGGCTGATGCTCCCGATGGCACTACACCAGTTTGCACCATCGTGTTTTCCGGTTCAATGCAACATGGTGCGCGTGAAGCACAGGCAGCGTTGGCCGCTCGTGGTTTAGGTGCACAACTTTGGAGTGCCACTTCCTATAAGGCCTTGCGTGAAGACGCACTCGAAGTTGAACGTTGGAATCGATTACATCCCGATCAACCGCGACGCGTTAGTCGAGTGACACAACTGCTGCAATCGGCACCGGGCCCAATCATTGCGGTGAGCGACTACATGAAGATGGTGCCGGACCAAATCGTTCCGTTTGTGAACAAACGATTTGTTTCACTCGGCACCGATGGCTTCGGCCGTTCCGACACTCGCGAAGCATTGCGACGCCATTTCGAAGTTGATGCTGCCCATATCGAAATCGCTGCACTCTCGGCGCTTTGTGATGAAGGTGCGGTTGATGCTGATGTCGTACGCAAAGCAATCAACGATTACGGCATTGCCACCGAAGGGCCTTCTTCGTTACTGCAGTAAAACGCCGTCGCTCTTGCGGCGCGATTTATTGGGCGAAACTTATGAAGCGCGTTCCGCCACCGTGGCGGCGCGCTGACGATCCAACCAACCCAACAGAATGGCGATGGCGCGCGGATCGTGGCGCAACTTATGACCGCCACCTTCGATGATGCGTAAATCTGCGCCCTGGTGAGCATCGGCCAAAACGCGAGCATCAGCCACGGGAACGAGATCATCATCAGAACCGTGAACTAACAACACCGGCCGCGGGGCCACGGCGCGCAACGCCGTTACGGCGCGCACTTCACCAATACCTTTTGCCCATTCATCAAGATCAGATGGGAATGAACTCGACTGCACAATTTCGGCTTCACGAGCGTGTTGCAAAAGACGACGCGGTTGACTGGCTAAATCATCGAAGTCCGCTGGCGATCCCAGACAGGCCACTCCCCGAATTTCCGGATCGAGTGCGGCGGCACACGCGCCTAAAGAACCGCCGGTGCCGAAACCGGCGACCCAAACTCCGCGCACCTCTTCCACACTGCGCAAATACTGCACGGCTGCTAACAAATCATCACGCCAACCCGACATGGAGAAATTGCCGTCGGAATTTCCCGCACCGCGGAAATTAAAGACCAACACCATCCAACCCATTTCGGTGGCAATACGTTCCGCTAACTCGGGAAACGACATGGCCGAAAGTCGACCACCTTCGATGAGGTTGGGAAATCCATGAGAAATAACTAAGCCCGGCACGAAAGTTCCCGGCGCGATTCTTGGCCGCGCCAAGTGACCCGCTAATTCGAGATTACCGGAACGAAAAAGTTTCTCCATTTGTTATCGACAACCGCTAACCAATGAATAACGAAAAGAAATGAACGCGCAACGGGGCGAATTACGCCGCGTCAGTTGCACCGCTGCCGTTTCCTTTGTATGGCTTATAACCACGATTACGCGCTTCATCAAGAGTGTCGGGCCCGAAACAAATAAAAGTTTCGGCCGCCATCAACTCTTCGATAATTGACGGATCGTCAATGTTGTCAACGTCGTACACAATTTGGTTGCGCTTATCGCCAACCCAACGGTTATGTTCAAATTTCACCGGACGATGCATAGTGAGAGCGTAGCCGAAGACGTATTTTCGCCATCTCTTTTGCGTAATTAATTCTCGTCTTTTGTGCGCAGCGGTGGCAGTTCCATTTTCTTGCCCACCGCACCGATGGCACGTAAATACGCTTCGTTCGCCTCAACCACTTTGATAACCCATACATCTTCAATTTCGAGCCCCGCGTCCGTGGCCCGACCAATGACATAGGCAAACGCATCATCTTCCGAAGCAATAAGCGGACCACTGGCCGGTTCGTCTTGGCCTTGGGGACGCGCTACACCGCGATCAGTTAGATAGTCGAGATGCCATTGCAATAAAAGCGCCAAATCATCAAATGTGATTTGTCCGGTGATTTCATCGGGCAAAAGATCGGCCACATATTCAACCGCTTCGGCACGATCGTAAATCGAAGTGCGCGGTTGTGATGCCGCACGCGCCGTTACCGCGCCAACGGCGACCAAAGCAATCACGACAACTACGAGCACCGTGAGAATGAAAAGAAAAATCCCCATACGTCACCGCCTCTTTTTCGTGCTTGGGTTTATGTATGTGTGGTCGAAACGAAAATCAGATGCCGATTCGTTGCGCTAAGAGTTCACGATGGTAAGTGGGGTCACCGAAAAGAAGTTCCGATGACTTGGCGCGCTTGAAATACATATGCGCCGGGTGTTCCCATGTGAAACCAATACCACCATGAATTTGAATGTTTTCCGCCGAAGCGTGGAAGTAAGCATCCGAGCAATAGGCCTTGGCCAACGATGCCACGGCCGGCAACTCGTCATTCATTTCTGATGCACACCAACCGGCGTAGTACGCAGCCGACTTGGCGGATTCAACTTCTAACAACATGTCGGCGCACTTGTGCTTGATGGCTTGGAACGAACCGATCGGACGACCGAACTGCACGCGATCCTTGGCGTATTGCACAGCCATGTCCAAACACATTTGCGCGCCACCAACTTGCTCGGCGGCTAAGGCCACGGCGGCTAAGTCGAGAACGGTCGACAATGTTTGCCAACCAGCGCCGTCAGTTCCTAACAACGTTCCTTCAACATTGTTGAATTCCAACTTGGCTTGCTTACGGGTTTGATCCATGGTGGCTAACGAAGTGCGGGTAAGACCAGCAGCATCACCATCAACGGTGAAAAGGCTTACACCTTTTGCCGTCTTGGCCGCTACCACGATGGTGTTGGCGATATGTCCGTCCAAGACATAGGACTTGGTGCCATTGATCTTCCACTTGCCACCATCTTCTTTGGCGGTTGCTTCAATACCGGATTCATCCCAACGACCATTCGGTTCGGTGAAAGCAACGGTGGCGATTGTTTCGCCAGCGGCGATGCCAGGAAGAATTGCATTCTTCGCCGCGTCATCGCCCGATAACAAAATTGCGTTGGCCGCTAAAACCACTGATGAGAAATACGGTGCGCATAACAACGCACGGCCCATTTCTTCTAAGACAACGATTAATTCAACAAAACCAAATCCTTGACCACCGAACTCTTCGGGGATGGTCAGACTTTGCAGGCCAAGTTGTTCGGCCATTTGGTTCCAAACATCGGGGTCGTACCCGCGCTCAGTTGCCATTTGTTCGCGCACGGCTTCTTCTGACGACTTTGCCTCAAGGAACTGTCGCACGATGTTGCGAAGTTCTTCTTGTTCCTCGGAGAAGGCGAAGTTCATGGTGACCCCTTAGTTGTTGATCTGAGTAGTTCGTGAAACGTTGGGATGAGGTTCACGAGACCGCTAATTCTTACCGCAACTTCGGGCATTCGTTCATATTCACCCCGTAATCGCTGAATCCGATTTCTGGGGGCTCGGCCGATGGGGTTGGAGAACCGGCCCACCCCCGAGCCCCACTTGGGTGCAGAATGGACCTATGAGTGCTCCCGCGAACACATTGCTCTTGGCCGAAACCGGCTACGAGGTCCATGCCGTGGTGGTTGGGCCAGTAGAAAACAACGTCTTTATCGTGCGCTGCACCGCTACGGGCGAGGGCCTCTTAATTGATGCCGCTAATGAGCATGAGCGGCTTTTGGAACTTTGCCAGATTTTGAATGTGCAAAAAGTGGTGGAAACCCACGGCCACTGGGATCACATCCAAGCAGTGCCAGCGGTGCGAGAGGCCGGTATTTCCGTGGCCATCACCAGTGCCGATGCGGAAATGCTTCCGTCCTATGACGAACTTTTGCTTGATGAAGATGTCATCGAAATTGGCCGTCTGCGATTGCGCACCGTGGCCACACCGGGACACACCCCGGGCTCGATGTGCTTTCAATTAGAGGGCACGCCGCTTTTATTTTCGGGCGACACGCTATTTCCGGGCGGACCGGGCGCCACCAAATTCGAGGGCGGCGATTTCCCCACCATTATCGAATCGATTGATCGCCGTCTCTTTACCTTGCCGGCCGAAACAATTGTGCTGCCGGGCCACGGTTCATGGACCACCGTTGCCGCCGAACGGCCCCACCTCGATGAATGGATTGACCGCGGCTGGTGAGGCCGGAATTTCTCCTACGGGGATAGTGCGAATCGGGCGAACGCCGTAGACTGGGGCCATGACCCCCGACGCCCAAAACTCCGCTTCGGCCAGCGCCGAGAAAGTTTTCGTAATCGAAAATTTGCATGTCCGCACCGCCGATGAAAACGGCGTGCCCATTTTGCGGGGCGTGAATTTAGAGATCGGCGCCGGAGAGTTGCACGCACTGATGGGGCCGAATGGCTCGGGTAAATCGACGCTGGCATCAACGTTGCTCGGTAGCCCTGAATACGAAGTTACCGAAGGTCGAATTTTGTTTAAAGGTGACGATGTCACCACTTGGTCCACTGATGTGCGCGCCAAAGCGGGCATGTTTTTAGCGTTTCAATACCCGCAAGAAATTCAAGGCGTCTCCGTGTTGAATTTCTTGCGTCAAGCATGGTCGGCGCGTCGCGGAATCGATTTATCGATGTTGGAATTACGCCTCGCCATCATGGAATGGATGGAACGTCTCGAAATGGATCCATCGTTTGCTGATCGTTATTTGAACGAAGGTTTTTCCGGCGGCGA
>CAYOHV010000056.1:0-9017 GCA_964403825.1 uncultured Bifidobacterium sp.
ACCATCTCAGCAATTTCGGACGCAAGAAACTCCACGTCTTCACCGTAGTAGACGGGGTTTGACTAAAGAATTCATAAGTTAAATCTGTGATTTATCGATTTTGTTGAGTGGCTTTTCTCAAATCCATCGCAATTCGAAATGGCGCCTTCGACAGAGGTTTAACCTATGTCTATACTCGGCAAAATGTCAGCCGAGAAATCGCATGAGCAACGTCTCAAATCATTGAGTATCGAACTGCCCGAACCATTGCCACCCTTCGGCGAATACGTCCCCGCAGTGGTTGCCGGTGACTTTCTCTGGGTCGGCGGCCACTTCGGAATTGCCCCTGATGGCTCTTTTGCTACCGGGCGCTGCGGAGTAAATGTTTCTGTCGACGAAGCGAAGGTGTCTGCTCGATCGGCAGCAATGAATTTGTTGGCGACAGTTCGTCATACATTAGGAACGCTCGACAAGGTCAAACAGGTTGTGCACCTTTACGGGGTTGTCAATGCATCACCTGATTTCGTCGAGCACACTGGGGTAATCGATGCAGCCTCGGCAGTTCTCGTCGAAGTATTTGGAGAAGCCGGTCGACATACTCGTTTAGCAGTTGGAGTTTCATCACTCCCTGGAAATCTCACACTCGAAATCGAAGCCCAAATACTTTTACGCAAGGACTAGTTGATGATCGCCCGATCAGGTTTTTTGCAATCAGGTCGCCCGTCGATCGACCTTACGTGGACAGTCCGTTATCGAAATGTGAAGCCAATCGAGACGCTAAGGAAAGAGAGTGACCTTCACTCATGGATCATTGAGCAAGGAATGACGGTTTCTCGGCGCCCAAACCCAGACGACCTCAAACAATTCAAACAGTTGCGTGAGGCAATCTTCGGTGCTCTTTCGCTCGCTATTGCTGGGGAGCCACCGACTCCTACTCAGATTCGAATCATTAACAAAAACGCAAGTTTCAGCCCGTACCAGCCTTTTCTCAACAGTTCAGGAACAATTCGTTTCAAGCATGACGGAACTGGCTATGAATCCGCCCGAAGCATTGTTGCCCGCGACGCCATTGAGTTACTTGCGCTTAAAGACGGTCGACTTCGCGTCTGTGCACGACCTGACTGCGCTCTACTTTTTTACGATTCCTCTCGCCCGGGATCGCGAAAGTGGTGTGCGGCCGAGTGCTGCGGAAACATTGTCAACACCAAGGCATATCGCAGCCGGCGTAACTAACCCCATCCATTCGTTCACGAACGACGTGACGGGACGGAGTTCATACGCACAATCGGAATGAAACCAACACCGCGTAGAAAAGCGAAACGTCCACCGGGCACCGCCCGCGCCTCGCTACGAAAATCCTCAGCAATTTTCTTCTTCAATCCATCACGCGGATGGGCGGCGACGGTACGCGCCACAAAGTCGTGCGGTAGATGCCGCTCTCGAAATCCAATGAGATCAACCATCGCTCCGAATTGCGTATAAACACCAAGTGCTCCATCACGCTCAACATTTATTCCCACTGTTGTATGGACAATGATCGCGTCGGCAAGGTGATCACAAGTTTCGGGCCGTTCAACTTTGTTTGCCACCTCACATGCGATGGCGGCACTTCGAACAGTGAAGTCTTGACCCAACACGCTCGGCACTAAACCAGCATCGTGAAGCAATCCGCAGACAACTAAAAGTTCATCGTCTACCTCCACGCCATCAATCTTCGCTAAGGCCCGCGCAAACAAAGCCGTTCGATACGCATGACCAAGAATTTGTGGCGATTGCACTAACGCCGCTTCTTCGGCTTCGCGCACGAGACGACTATCGGGAAAGTTTGCAATTTCCGATAAGTCAACCGAGGTCGGGCGGCGTCGACGAATTTTCTGCGCAATCAATCGGCGCTGGGTTGTTAGCGAAACGACCAACATCTGACGTTTTTGTGCCGATGTGAGTCGACCACCCGTTGCCGAGAGCCAGCCAGGACCGCCAACGCGATTTGGATCCGGCACTGCCCCGCACGATTCGCGATCCGAAGCCATCAATCTCACCTAACCAAACGAAAAGAGGTAACCCGTACTCGCCCAAGACTATTCGCCGCCCCAACATTTCAGGATTTCTCAGCCTTCGCACTTACCTCGTCTCATTCCCCACTACTTTTTCGGTGTGGCCGAATCCCGTACTCGTCTTGTCATTCTGTTTGGTGGTCAATCCGCCGAACACGACATTTCTCGTATAACCGCTCGACACGTCTTAGCGGCGGCCGATCCAAATAAGTACGAAATCTTTCCAGTTGGCATTGATCGCGATGGAACTTGGCATAGTGCCGATGAGGCTCTTGCTCTTTTGCAAAGCAATCGCGTGAGTGAACTCGGTGAATCACTTTCGGTACAAGGACAAGAAATTGTTCCCACTGATGTTGCGGCCTCTACTGCCGCCACCGTTGTCTTCCCTCTTCTTCATGGACCGATGGGTGAAGACGGCACCGTGCAAGGCTTATTGGAACTGGCTGGTTTGCCGTTTATTGGCTGCGGCGTTTTGAGTTCTGCGCTTTCCATGGACAAAGTTGCCGCCAAAAAAATGGCACAAGCAAATGGCATTCCTCAAGGCAACTGGTGCTCTTCACATCGCGTAGATCTGATTGGTGCACAACGAGACGAAGCAATGAGCAAAGTGATTGCGCAACTTTCACTTCCCATTTTCGTCAAGCCCGCAAATTGCGGCTCATCTATTGGAATTTCAAAAGCATCGACTGTCGATCAACTTTCGTCTGCCATTGATGAAGCACTTAGGTTCGATGACTGGATTGTGTTTGAAGAAGCAATCAACGGACGGGAAATTGAAGTGGCAGTGCTTGGTCACACGTATTCACCCCGCGCCTCAGTGCCAGGCGAAATCAAACCGGCGGCAGAGTTTTACGATTACAACGACAAATACAACGACGGCGCGGCTCAATTAGATATTCCGGCGTCGTTACCGAAGGCTGAAGCCGATGTTGTGCGCGCTTTAGCCTGCGATGTATTTCGCCACTATCGCTGTGAGGGAATGGCTCGCGTTGATTTCTTTTATGAAGAAAACGGTCGCGGCTGGTTACTCAACGAGGTGAACACCATTCCGGGATTCACTCCAATTTCGATGTATCCAAAAATGTGGGAAGCCACCGGACTTCCCTATCGTGCGCTTATTGATGAACTTGTGCACTTAGCGTTGGAACGTCATAACGAAACGCAGCGCTATCGCAACGCGTAATCCTTACGCTGACATTGCTGCTTTCAGAAAACTTAAAAGTTCACGACGACGAATGGCTGCCGAACGTAACGTCGGCTCCATACCAACGATGCGTAACACTTCCATATCGGTGGCAATACCGATAACCGCAGAATAAGAAAGCATTAACAACATTGATGGATCGCATTGGCGAATAGTGCCCGCATCCATTTCGCGCTGAAAATACGACGTCGCCCGTTCAACGAAAGGTTGCAAGTCAACCGAAAGTCGCGCAGCGGCATCGCCACCCAAGCGCGATACCTCACGCACTAATCCCATAAGTTCGGGACGACGCACGCCAACCCGAAACATGGTGCGCACTAATCGTTCGATGCGCTCCCAACCCGATCCAGCTGAAGAAAGGGCGCCATCAAATTCGATGATGAGATCGAAACACGCTCGATCAATAACGGCTTCGAGCAAAACTTTTTTTGACGCATAGTGATAGAGGATCGCTTGTTTGGTGACGCCCAATTCGGCCGCCAACGCATCCAGCGATGTGGCATCAAAACCCCGCCGACTGAACGAATCGAGGGCGACGGCCAAGATGCGATCCTCGGTTAACCGAGGCCGGTTTGCCCTTGGGGCGACTGGGGTTTTGGGGACGGTTGGGACGGCCACGGACATAGTCTAGACAACTTACTTACCAAATGGTAAGAATTCGCTCGTGATTCGCGAACAACTCGCCGGCAAGAGGCTGTTCATCACCGGCACGACGGGATTTTTGGGGACCAATCTTTTGGAACGCATCTTGCGAAGCGTTCCCGATTGTTCGATCGTGCTTTTGGTTCGCCCCGGTAAGCGATCAAGCGTTGAGCAACGTCTGGCGCGCGAGATTTTGAAAAACGATGCTTTCGATCGCCTGCGCGCTGAACTCGGTGCGGAAGGTTTCGCCGAAATGACAGCGCGTCGTATCACTGCGGTTGCGGGTGATGTCGGTCGCGATGGTTTGGGATTAAACGACAACGATCGTGCAATATTCGCTTCCTGCGACATCATTATTCACTCTGCCGCCACGGTGAGTTTCGATTCGCCGTTGGATTCGGCCGTTGAAGTCAATCTCTTAGGCCCCACTCGTATCGCTCAGTTATGCCAAGAAATTGGTGTTACACCGCATTTCATTTCCGTTTCTACTTGTTATGTGGCCGGCAACCATCGCGGTGCGGCGCCCGAACAATTAGTTGATGAAAGTCATTTCTTTGTTGATGTCAATTGGCGCAGCGAAGTTGATGGCGCTCGGCGCGCTCGCCAAGATGCCGAAGCGCTTAGCCGTACACCCGAAAAACTCAAAGAATTTCGTGCGGGAGCGCGTCGCGAATTAGGCGCCGCTGGTACTCCGCTTTTGGCAGAAAAAACCGAACAACTTCGTGGACGCTGGGTTGCCGATCGCATGGTCGAAGCCGGTCGTTCGCGTGCCGCTTCTCTTGGATGGCCCGATGCGTATGCCTACACAAAAGCATTAGGTGAACGCGCGCTGGTTGAATCACGCGGTTCTATTCCGATCAGCATCGTGCGTCCTTCCATTATCGAATCGGCATTAGCCGAGCCGGCACCAGGTTGGATTCGCGGTTTCCGCATGGCCGAGCCAGTGATCATTAGTTATGCCCGCGGTCTTCTAAAAGAATTTCCCGGCGTTCCCGAAGGCATCGTCGATGTCATTCCAGTTGATTTAGTTTCGGCCGCCATCATCGCCGTTGCCGCTAAAGGACCCGAGCCCGAACCGGAAGTCATTCAAGTTGCATCGGGATCACAAAATCCTCTGCGTTATCGCCGCTTAGTTGATTTGGTAAGCGATTGGTTCTCCGAACATCCGCTTTATGACACGAAGGGTCAACCGATCATCGTTCCTAAGTGGTCGTTCCCCGGACGCGGTCGTGTGCAAGGACAACTTCTACGCGCACAGAAATGGTTAGAGCGCTCTGAAACTGTTTTGGCGGCACTTCCCTTACGAGGCAAACAAGCCGAATGGGGTGCACAAGTTGAAGCCAAACGCGAAGAGGCTGAGCGTGCACTCGGTTATGTCGAGTTATACGGCGCTTACGCCGAATGCGAAGCGGTGTACGGCCTCGATCGTTTGCTTGCCTTATGGGACCAACAATCAACCGACGATCAGCGTGATTTCTGCTTCGATCCCCGAGTCATTGAATGGGATTACTTCGTACGCGAAATTCATTTGCCGTCAGTAGTGAAACAAGCACGTGTTCGCACCACTCCCGGCGGCAAACAAGGTCAATCGCGCGAAAGCCGTCTTCGCGACCAAGTGCTTTCGCCGGAACGCCAATTGGCAGCATTCGATTTAGAAAACACGTTGATTGCTTCCAACGTGGTGGCCAGTTACGCCTTTTTGGCAACACGTCGTTTACCAAAAGCAGAACGTCTTCGTTTCGCTATGAAAATGATCGCTGAAGGACCATCGCTCCTAGCGCTCGATCAAAAAGATCGCACCGATTTCTTGCGCATGTTCTATCGCCGTTATGAAGGTGCACCCATAACGCAGATTGATGAAGACGCAGCCGAAATGTTTAGCCGTCTCATCATCACCAAATCTTTCCCTGCCGCCATTCGCCGAGTGCGGGAACATAAACGTGCGGGACATCGCACAGTGTTAATCACCGGTGCACTTGATTTTGTCGTCAAACCACTCGAACCACTCTTCGACGACATCATTGCCGCCGAAATGTCTTCTACTAACGGTCGTTATGACGGCGAACTGCGCAATGTTCCGCCAACAGGTGAAACACGGGCGCAAGTTTTAATGGATTACGCCGAGGCCAATGGTTTTGATTTACGTCAGACCGTTGCCTACGCCGATTCAACGAGCGATTTACCAATGCTGGAGGCCGTTGGTTTTCCGGTGGCGGTAAATCCCGAAACGCGACTGGCCACATTGGCCCGTAAACGCGGATGGCTCGTTGAGCATTTCGATAAAGCACAAGGTGCACCACGCGCACTCATTCCAATGGGTCCGCGTCGCACTCGTAAAGGTGGATTAGCGAATCCGCTCGTACCGGGAGGCTCGGTATGAAGGCTTTGCAATTCGAACGTGATATTCCGCGCTTTGCGGCCGCAACCGTTGTTTCGCGTTTTCGTTCCGGCGGTGGTGCCAAAGTTGGCCCGCTTAAGTTGCGCAATGTTGATGATCTCGAATTACCCGGTCCGAGTTGGACGGAAATCCTCCCCCGCTTGGCGGGAATTTGCGGCTCCGATTTAGCCACAATCGATGGACAAAGTTCTCGCTACTTCGAACCAATCGTTTCGTTTCCCTTTATTCCGGGACATGAAATTGTGGCCGACTTACTGGCACCCATCGACGATGTTCCCGCTGGGCGCGTCGTTGTTGAGCCCGTTTTAGGTTGTGTCACTCGCGGCATCTCCCCCACTTGTGGTGCCTGCGCACGCGGTGATCTTGGCAACTGCGAACGCATTGCATTTGGTCAACTCGAACCGGGACTGCAATCTGGTTTTTGTTGCGATACCGGCGGTGGTTGGTCCACGGCCATGGTGGCGCATAGTTCGCAATTACATGCAGTGCCCGCACATTTTTCTGATGAAGCGGCCGTCATGGTTGAACCAACTGCTTGCGCCATTCATGGTGCATTACGCGCCGATGTGCAAACGGGAGATGTTGTTGTCGTTCTTGGAGCCGGCGCACTTGGTTTGCTCACTATCGCCGCTTTAAAACAATTCGGTCGCGACTGCACTGTGGTGGGGGTGGCAAAACATCCGCACCAACAACAACTAGCTTCCAAATTTGGCGCCGACCATGTTGTCGATCCGAAACATATCGAGCGACAAGTGCGTCGATTAACGGGATCGCTTGCACTCGGTGATGGCGACATCATTCGTTTAACCGGTGGTGCCGACCATGTCATTGATTGCGTTGGTTCCGAACAATCGATTGCCGATGCGTTACGTGTTGTGCGTCCCAAAGGTCGCATCACGATGGTGGGTATGCCCGGCCATGTTCATGTTGACCTCACTGGACTTTGGCAACGTGAAATCGAATTAGCCGGCGCCTATGCGTATGGCACTGAAACACTTCCTGATGGAACGCGCCGTCGTACATTCGATTTGGCATTTGAACTTGTAGAAAAAGCGGATTTAGGTCGATGCGTATCAGCGATTTATCCGCTTGCCCGTTATGAAGACGCCATCATGCATGCCGCGGAAGCCGGTGCACGAGGCGCTGTTCGTATTGCTTTTGACCTCCGCAATGAAAAGGAACGAGATCGTGCCTAGACCAGGATTCGTGCTTGATGTCGATCGCTCGACACCACCGATTCTTTTCCATCATGGTGAAGGATTCCGTCTTGAGCGTCTGCCCGCCGGCCGTTCACGCGTTATTTATCCGGCTGAACCGATTGAAGCGCTGAAGAACCCCGACGCCGCAATTCGCCATGCACTTGATAACCCAATTGGTGACAGCGAGCCGTTGCGCGCGCTGCTGAAGCCGGGCATGAAACTCACAATTGCGTTCGACGATATTTCGCTTCCGCTGCCGCCAATGCAACGTCCTGATATTCGTCAGCGCGTCATCGAAGCGGTTTTGGATTTAGCCGCTGAAGCCGGCGTTGACGATGTCATGTTGATTGCCGCCTTAGCGCTGCATCGTCGCATGACCGAAGACGAACTGCGACATGCCGTGGGCGATCGTGTGTATGAAGCCTTTGCTCCGCATGGACTTTTGATTAACCACGATGCTGAAGATCCCGACAACCTTCTCTTCATTGGTGAAACCGAAAAAGGCGAAGAAGTTGAAATCAACAAGCGCGCCGCTACTAGCGATCTCATCATTTATGTGAACATCAATTTGGTTTCGATGGATGGCGGCTGGAAATCAACGGCCACCGGATTGGCTTCCTACCGTTCGTTACGCCATCACCACAATCCAAAAACGATGCGTCATTCGAAATCGTTTATGGATCAGCACAAGTCGGAATTGCATTCGGCGAACTGGCGAATGGGCAAAGTTTTGCGCGATGCCGGTGTGAAGGTTTTCCAGATCGAAACCACGATGAACAACAACGTGTTCGGCACTGAAGGTCCACTTTCTGTTCTGCAAAAACGCGAATGGGAATGGTCGCTGAAAGATCGGGCCACGATGGCAACGATGAAAGCGGCGCTTGATCGCATGCCGCAACGTGCACGCCGATCGATTTTCAATTCATGGCAGGCACCCCATGCCATGACATCCGTTCAAGCCGGCGAAGTTGAAGCGGTACACAAAATCACCACTGAGAATGTTTATAAACAACATCTCGTTGCGGTTGAAGGACAAACCGACATCCTCACCATGGGCTTGCCGTACATCAGTCCGTATAACGTCAATTCAGTTCTCAATCCCATTTTGGTTGCGTGTTTAGGTTTGGGCTATTTCTTCAACCTTTACCGAGGAAAACCACCGGTGCGAGAAGGTGGCGTCGTCATTATGAGCCACCCCACCCCATGGGAATTCCATCCCGTTCATCACCCGTCGTATATCGACTTTTTCGATCAAGTTCTTTCCGTCACTCATGATCCGGTGCGCATGGAACAAGAGTTTGAAAAGTCGTTCGCCGAAGACGAGTGGTATCGACATCTCTACCGCACTTCATACGCCTACCACGGCGTTCACCCGTTCTATATGTGGTACTGGTGCGCCCATGCGTTGCAGCATGTTGGTCAAGTAATTGTGGTTGGCGGCGACGTTCGTGCTGTGCGTCGACTTGGTTTTAAACCGGCTTCCACACTGCAAGATGCATTAGAAATGGCCAGCGACGTTGTTGGTCGTGACGCAACCATTA
>CAYOHV010000057.1:0-8980 GCA_964403825.1 uncultured Bifidobacterium sp.
GAGCGCGAACAAACGCTTAATCAAATGTTGGCCGAGATGGATGGCTTTGAAGTCACCACCGGCATCGTGATGATGGCGGCTACTAACCGTCCCGACATTCTCGATCCCGCACTTTTGCGTCCCGGTCGTTTCGACCGCCAAGTGGTGGTTCCACTCCCCGAACTCGACGATCGTCGTCAAATTCTCGATGTCCATGTTCGACATAAGCGCATTGCTCCTGATGTTGATCTCGATCTTGTCGCTCGTGGCACTCCCGGCATGAGCGGTGCCGACCTCTCCAATTTGGTGAACGAAGCAGCATTGTTTGCCGTGCGCGAAGGGGCCACCGAAATTCATCGCCGCCATTTTGAAGAGGCGCGTGATCGCATCCTCATGGGTCAACGACGCGAATCAATGGCGTTAAGCGATTTGGAAAAAGAAGCAATCGCCTACCACGAAGCGGGTCACGCCGTTTGTGCTGCGGTGCTCCCTACCGCCGATCCGCTACATAAGGTCACCATCATTCCTTCGGGAATGGCCCTTGGTGTCACCATGCAATTACCCGCAGAAGAACGCCATATCTATCGACAGGATTACATCGAAGATTCTCTGGTTGTTCGCATGGGCGGCCGTATTGCTGAAGAACTCGTCTTCGATGTGGTTTCCACCGGTGCCAATAACGATTTAGTGGGCGCTACCGAACTGGCCCGCAAGATGGTGCGCGAATGGGGCATGAGCGATCGTGTTGGCCCCATGGCGTGGGGTTCACAAGGTCAAGTGTTCTTAGGTGAAGACCTCATGCATACCCGCGACTATTCCGATGACACTGCCCGTGTCATCGATGAAGAAGTCGAACGCATCTTGCGTATGGCTCAAGATACGTGTCGTCAGGTGCTCACCGACAACCGTCATGGTCTCGATTTAGTTGCTCGTGCATTGCTTGAGCATGAAACCATCGAAGGCACCGAGGTCACTCGCCTATTAGAACTGGCCCGGGCTGGTTCAACCTCGGCTAATCCTCATAACGGAACGTCAGTGCCGCAGAACACGCAATCGTTAGACAACCCAACGGTTGCTACAAATCCCGCAACCGAAATCGACGGCAACTTCAACTAATCGTTGTTTGTATCGTCACGCAGTTGCGCGATCTCAGCCCACACATCGGCCGCATTAATCGGTCCTAAGTAGTGCTGCACAACAACACCTTGACGATCCGCAATGACCACCAGCGGAATTGCTTCAATGCCATATCGCTTATGGCGATCTTTCTGTGAGTGGTATTCAATTTCTTCCACCACTACTGGGCCATCATCGCCACCATCGAGGGGCATAATTTTCGTCATCACTTCGGCGCAGGTATCGCAAGTTGATGAAGTGAATACGGCAACTAACCATTCCGCTTGCGGCGAGCGGAAGTCTTGACGATCTAATTGCGACGGTATTTGCCATTTGGGCGCGCTCGGTGCATCTGGTTTACGCCGTTGCAATACATAGGCAACAACAACTGCCACTACGACGAGCGCAATGGCAATAAGAACTCTTTCCACCGAAACCTCAGTTCAATGTGGGTGGTAACTGATTGGGTGCCAACGTTGTAGTTGTCGTCGCCCCCGCCACGGTGGTGGTCGTTTGCGTTGGATCGCTTAACAACGTCGTTGTGGATGAATCTACCGGCGCTTCTTCGGGAACCACATCAGTGGCATCAATCTCAATTGCCGGTGCTTCTAGATGCACAATCGGTGTGAGTAATGAAATGGTGCGCAGATAAGCAATGGCGTTCATAACGGCCAGTTCCGCCGGCGTTGACATACGAGTGAGCGCCGTCACCGCAATGGGTGAACTACTACGCACAATAAAGAGCGAAGGACTGGTGGCAGTGGCGACGGCTTGAGTGTCGACCCGCACGCGTTGTCCCGGTGCCAATTCAATTGGCTGACCGATTGTGGTGAGCGTTCCGTTTGTATACGAAAAGACTTCAACCGTGGCCGTCGCATCGCTCAGCGGATTCAAAATATGCAGCGACGAGGCCGTTGGCGTTCCGGAACGCAATGCCGGCACAGTCCATTCGGTGGCGGCCACAGGAATGCCCATGAGCAGCGATAAACCGGCGATGTCCCCCCGACCACCGGACGATCGTTGCACGACAATATTGGCGTTATCGGAAGCCGAAACAATGAATGAGTGTCCAAAGGAGCGCGGGATACGTCCGTCGTCGCCGACATTCACCGATACCGATCGCAAACGAGGAACCGCCACTTCAAACGGTTCGATATATCCATTCTCTTCGGGGTTATCGGGAATCACCTGAATTTCAACGGTGATATCGCGATCTTCAGTGTTAATGATTTCGATCGTTTCGGAAACAGCAATTTGCGTTGGTACTGAAACTGGGAACACCCAACGCGATGTTCCACCCGTTGCACCGAGCGTGATACTTAAACCACGCGCCACGCCTTCGCGACCATCACCCGATTGCAATTGTTCAGCGATGACGCGACCGGTGCGACTGACAACGGTGGTGGAAACATACTTACGCAGCGTCACCACTTCACCAACGTCGATAACCGTCAATGTGCCACCCGGCAACACCAAACCTTGGAATGCTTGCGGTGCGCGCAATCCGTCATCGGTATCGAACGTGACATCAACGGCCGCTTCCGATGGGAATGGATTAAACAGCGCTAATAAATTGCGCGTACCGGCCAATGTGGTTCCCGATGGGAAGTACCACTGCGAAGAAGGTGATGAAGCGCAAGGACCGGCGTCATAACCAGCGGTGCCTAAAACTTCGTGACTCACACTGACGCCGCCGCCTTCAACTTCAACCAAGGCCGCGGCCCAGGGTGCGGTGACGACATCGGAAATCAAAAACTGCGCCACTGATCGGGCCGGAATTTCGATGCGTTTTGATTTGGTGTTGTCGGTTGAGGTGACAACGGTGAGCAAACCACTGCGCGCTTCGCTATTGGGATTAGAAATCAAAATTGTTTGCTCGGCAAAACCTTGATTTGTTCCCGTGGCGGAACCGGCAGCGCAATACCAAGTGGAACCAAACGAATCGTTGGGGCTCACTGAAGGAACACCAATGCGATTGGGATCGTTATTCGATGATTGTCTTGCCGTGCCCAAAACTGCGCCAGCCACAATAAGAGCGGGCAGAACAATGATGACGGGCCAACGCCACGCTCTCACTTTCATTCTTCACCGCCAAAGATTTCTTCTAAAAGATCGCGTGTCTCCGGTGAGATTTCGATCTTTTCCCGTTCGACTGGTTCTACGACTTCTTCTTGCTCTTCTAATTGTTGTTGTGCCAGCAGTTCTTCTTCGCTGGGCTCAAAATCGCTCTTCTTTTCTGAAAGATTTGTTGCTTCTTCAATACGTGAGCGACTGCGCAGGAGAAGAACAATGACTAACAGCCAAAGAAGAATTTGACCGATCATGGCAAAGCGATGAGTAAGCGGTGTTGAGTATGAAAGTTTGGCTTCCCCGCTCAGCGGAGCGTTATAAGCACTGGACCATCCGAACACTTCGTTCTGTTCCATCTTTTGGCCATCAACAGTGAGTTCCCAATTTTCATTTGGAAGAGCGGCATACACCTTTGACGGATCGGTTACTTCACCCGTGAATGATCCGTATCCGCTTTTCTCAGTGAGGACTGGTTTCGACGTGGTGAGTTCGGCCGCAACTCGATCAGAAAGTGAATCGCCACCTGTCGGTAATTCTGCGCTGGTTGAAAGTTGTGAGATAACCGGTGACCAAGCGGCGTTGCGATAGACCATCACACCTTGATTTACCGTGATTGATGCGAGATCAAGTTGCGCGTCCAACATTGTGAGCAGCGCCGTTGGTTTATAGGCCCGTGATGCCGCATAAGGATCAGGCGCCGGCGCAAGTGGAACAACGATGTAGCGCACACCCATTGGCGCTAAGAGCTCACCTAAACGAGCTGTACCACCAGATGCAGCAATCGAAAGAACATCTTCTAATTGGGTTGTTGCTCCATTGAGTTGACCGGGCCATTGCTCGGCAACGCTCGGCGAACTTTGCAACGTGGTGGCAAACGCTAATTGTCGATCGTTTCCTAAATCAGAAATTTCGGAAGCATCTAATTGCCATCCCGGAATTGGTAATGCAGCCTGATCGCCGATCCAGACCACTCTCGATAAACCGGAATTGGCATCGTTACTTAAAAACGAAAGTGTGCGGGCGAAATCGTTTTTCGGAAGATCCCAGCGACCACCGATTGAAGTTCCTAACGCCGGCACAATCGAAATCACAAATGCAAAGGCGGCGATAACGGAAAACAGTTGTCGCCAACCAAAGTGGTAATCGGGAAGATCGGTTTCGAAGGCGGCAATACCTAAACCGGCGGCCAATGAAATTCCTAAAGCGGCCGGCACTAAAAGAAGTGATGCATTCGGCAGCCACTCCACTAACCAACCTTGACCAACGGCCCACGCGCCGCCGAATCCGGCTGCGGCCACTAACCAAAAACGAGCCGCCCAGCCCAAACGCCAACGACGACCAATTAATAACGGAAGCGCAGCGGTTACTAACGGCAGCCAGCCAATGAAACCTTTTCCGAACGGGCCATTGCCGAAACGAAGGACGTCGGCCAACTCGAGCGGAAATCCGCCGTTCGATGTAACGCCAATGACAGCGCCGATGCCTTTGGTGAACGAAAGGCTCCACGGCAAATGCATAACCAGTGCAATAAGCGTTCCGAACAAGCCAACAAATGAAATACGCAGAAAGCCGCGCAGTTGTCCAACAAACAATCCTGAAAGAGCAAGAACAATTGTGACGCCGGCTGCGACCACCAAAATGGCCGGCGCAAAGGCACTGGCTAGAGCCAACAACAATCCGAAAACAAAAGCGCGATGCCAAAGCGGTCGCCAGACAACTCCGGGGCCCGCGTCATCACCGAGATCACCGAACGGCGCGAGACGTGAGGCCAAAAGTAATTGCGATACCAACCACGGCATCACTGCATAGGCCAACAACGTTTCCCATTGACCTTGCGAAATTGCATTTGAGGCCAAAGGCAACAGTGCATAAAGAGAAATCGCTAGAAGGCGCGGGCGCGATGATCCGAACGGGCGTGTCATTCGCCAAACGCCTAAAACGCCGAGAGGCCATAAACAAATGGTGAGCAGTGTGCGCAATAGTCCAACGGCGCCCAACAAAACAGTGCCGAATGTTCCTAATAAGCCAAAGCCAGTTGGTGACCAACCCGTGGAACCCAAACCAACTTCTTGGTAGCCGCTGAAGTAGCGGCTAAATGATTCGCCCGGACCAATAAAGCGAACAAAATCGCCTACGAGCGGAAGCCCACTGAACAACACTTCCCGACTGCCGAGCACAAAGAAAACAAATAAAACAAGCCACACCAAAAATGTGGTTGATGTTTTTGGATCGCGCAGATTCGAAACAAAGGCGCGTCCACCGGCGGCTGCTTCTGATTTACTCCAACGATTACGAATGTACGTTGTGAGTCGCGCACTACCCCGCGCTTGAAAGCCGCGTAATTCGCGATCAGAAAGTCGACGAGTTTGCGTTACTAATTTGCGTCGCTCATTGCGTGATTTACGTTGACGCGAATTCCACACCCACGCCGATGAAATATCACTGGCCCGTCGGAAGCGACCAAAAATTACTGACTGCAAAATTTCGAGTAGCGACAGCAAACCGGCCAAAGGCACCGATATCAATCGAGTTCCGAATGATTCGGCCACTCGCATAACCCGCAAGCGATGGCGGGCTTGTAAACGACGGCGATCATCAGTGGGGCGACGCACACCCAGTGCTTCACGGTGAGCAACCACTGCTGCCGGTGCAACGACCACGCGCGCACCGGCTAAATGGGCGCGCCAACCAAGATCAAGATCATCGCCGTGATAAGTGATTGCCGGATCATGTCCACCAATGGCCGCAAAGAGATCGGCCCGCACCAATGTGGCGCCACCTTCGATATAGAAAACATCGCGAACCGCATCATGTTGTTCTTGATCGAGATCGCCGCGTTCAACATAAGGAGCCGGGAATCCAAAACGGTCGGCGCCCATGCCCACCGAAAGCAATCGTTGCGGATCTAACCAATCAACAAGTTTCGGTCCGACAACACCGGCATTGGATCGAAACGCTTCTTCAACTAAAAGACGTAATGCATCGGGTGCAAGACGAACATCGTCATGACAGAACAAATAGAACGATGCACCTTGTACGGCCACCATTGCTTCATTGGCGGCAGCTCCGTAACCCGGATTTTCCGAAAGGCGACGTACATGTGCGTCAGGCAATACCGACGACACCATGGCTTCGATGGCCTCGGGGTCGTCGCTGGCCGCATCAACAACCAGGGTGGCGAAATCCGGATACTCCGTGGCCGCTATCGATTGCAAGGTCTCTTCGAACCATTCGCCTGGGTTATGGGTCACCATGACGATGACGACTGGCGGCGCGGCAGCCGAGGACTCCCCTTCGTCACTAGGAGGGTCCCACTCGGGCGCGGCCGAGGAAGCAGGAAGTGGTGATTCAGGGTTACTCACGCTCTGTCAAGGGTAGTCGTCAGAGCCTCTTTCACCGTTGACCCCACTACCATTACAACGTGACCGAATCCACATCTGCCGAATCTCCAACAAACGATCACATGGACTTTTCGCAATGGCAAGGTCGATTGCGCGCAACGGCCGAAGAAGCATTTGCTGTCCTTTTGGGTGTCGGTGTCCTTGAATTTCAAAAACTTCAAGTGAAGCGACGCGAATTCGAAAAAAACTCGGGCATGTCAATGCGCGATGTCGCCGATGAATTCATGACACGCGTGAGGAAAGGCGCTTGTGCGAATAGGAGTTGACGCAACGTCACTCATCGGTCATCGCACAGGGATCGGCAACACCACTCACCACTACATCGTGCGACTTGCAAACGAGCGCAATGAGCTCGTTCCTTTTGCTTTGACCTGGAGCGGGCGTAAACAATTCGCCAACGACATCACTGCGCAATTCGCCGCCAATAAAAACGCGCGTATCACGGTGCCCAAATTGCCGATGGCGGCGCGGCCATTACGAATGTCGTGGCAACGCTTCCAACATCCAGCCATAGAACTGTGGACCAAAGACATCGACGTGGTGTGGGGTCCGAATTTTGTTGTTCCTCCCACGAAAAAAGCTGCACAAGTTGTGACTGTGCATGATTTGACCTGCATCCACTTCCCACAAATGTGCACGACCGATGTTTTACAAATTCCCGAACTTCTGCGTAAAGCCATAAGCCGCGGCGCGTGGGTGCATACCGTTTCGGAATTTGTGGCCAATGATGTGCGCAACAACTTTGCAATTGATCCGCAAAAAGTTGTGGCCATTCCTAATGGTGGTCCAGCGCCGTTTGCGCTCAACGATGTTGCGCCATTAGCGGCTCGGGGTCGCCAACTTGTTGGGTCCTCGCCGTATTTACTGTTCGTGGGCACGATTGAGCCACGTAAAGACGTCGTCTCGCTTATTGCCGCATTCAATTTGTTGGCCGCGAAAGAAAAAGAACTACAACTTGTTCTCGCCGGTCCTGACGGATGGGGCGCACAAGAAGTTTCCGCAGCCATTAACACCTCACCATTCCGCAGTCGCATTCAACGCCTCGGTTGGGTAAGCGATGAACAAAAAGAATTGTTGATGGCGGGCGCCAACGCATTTGTTTACCCCTCGGTCTTTGAAGGCTTCGGCTTGCCCGTACTCGAAGCACTTTCATTGCATACCCCCGTGGTCACAACACGTATCGATGCAATGTTGGAAGTTCTCGGCGACGCGGCGGTTTTCGCCGACGTGGGCGATGCCGAGTCGTTGGCTGCTGCTATCAACACCGTTCTCACCGATGATGTCATCGCCAAAGATGCGGTCTTCAAAGGTCAAGCACGCCTGGCGCAATTCCAATGGGATGAATCTGCACGGCGCCTCGAGGATCTTTTCCAACTCGCAATTGAGTCGCGTTAAATCTTCATTCGCCGCCGATACTTACGACGCCGTCGCCCCAACTGGGTCTGACCTAAAGTGACCCCGCTAGGAGATGTGCATGAAGGCGTTAGTAACTGGTGCAGCCGGATTCGTGGGACAACACCTTGTCGCGCATCTTTTGCAATGCGGCGACGAGGTCGTTGGAGTTGATCGCGCCGATGGTCCCGATCTTTTAGATGAAAACGCCATTGCTGCTTTTATTGCCGCGGCAAAACCTGATGCGATTTATCACTTAGGTGGTTGGAGCGATGTCGGCGCGTCATGGGATCACCCTTTAGAAAGTTTTCGGGTTAACGCCGAAGGAACGCTCAATATTGTTTTAGGCGCACGGCAAGTTGAAAACGCAAAAGTTATTTGCATTTCCAGCGCCGACGTTTACGGAAAAGTTCAGGCCGACCAACTTCCCATTAATGAATCCACGGCCTTCCAACCGGTAACACCGTATGCATCATCGAAAATCGCGGCCGACATGATCGCGTTACAAGCATTTCTTGGTTACGGCGTGCAAACCATTCGGGTGCGCGCTTTCAATCATTTAGGTCCAGGCCAATCAACAAATTTCTTCACTTCCGCGTTGGCTCGTCGAATTGCGGAAAACGAAGTAAGCGGCGAAACGAAACTCTCGGTCGGAAATCTCACACCGCGTCGCGATATGACCGATGTGCGCGATGTTGTGAAGGCCTATCGCTTATTGGCGGAAAAAGGTGTTGCCGGCGAGGCCTACAACGTCTGCACCGGCGTTGATTACACCATCAGTGAAATCGCCGAAATGCTGGTGCGCTGTGCACGTCATCCAATGGAATTGGAAATTGATCCGGCATTACAGCGTCCCGTTGAAACACCTGTCTTGCGCGGCGACCCCGCAAAACTGAAAAAAGCAACTGGATGGGAACCGGCAATTCCACTAGCGCAAACCTTGGAAGACGTACTCCAATTCCAACGGCAAGCGGTTGCGCCCTAAGCGCGAAACGGTCTCATACCTAAGCCGCAATGACTGG
>CAYOHV010000058.1:0-2188 GCA_964403825.1 uncultured Bifidobacterium sp.
CGAGGACGAAACACGAAATTCACTCGGCGTGTTTCACCCATCGACGCATACGGCTCAGGGGAATACAAATGTCCGGGGAACAACAACGAATCGTCGGGAACTTTGGAAAGTTTTTGCGTGAGACTTTCGTATAACGCAGCCGGATCGCCACCAGGTAAATCGGTGCGTCCGCAACCTTCTAAAAACAACGTATCGCCCGAAACTAAGGCGCCATCCACCATGAAACATTGGCTACCGGGCGTATGTCCAGGAGTGTGGATTAACTCCACAGGAATTTCTCCCACCATCACCACATCGCCACTTTTATGTTGCACCAGATCTTTGTCTGTGAGTTCAGTGACTTTGCAAACAAATTCCGCTTCTTCTGTTTGCACATGAATCGGAACGTTCACACGATCTAAAAGTTGATGCACACCTTCAATTGAATAACCCATCATCGATCCGCCCACATGATCGGGGTGATAGTGCGTTGCTAACACTCCCGTGAGGCGCATTCCATCCGCTTCGATGATGCGCAATATTCCATCGATGTCGTATGCCGGATCGATTGCCACAACGTCGCCGGTTTCGCGATCGCCGATGAGATACACAAAGTTCACCATTTGGCGCGCCAGCGGATCGTTTTGCGCGATGTCACGTCCAGCTAATAACTGACGGAAATACATTCGGGATTGAGCAGATGTCGACATAGGCCCTCCAAGGCCAACAGTCTCGCCTAAATCAACGTGCTCGTGGGATCAGAATTGCCAGTTCTGTTCAACCCAGCGGATGACATCCCGCAGCGGTTGCTTGCGAATCTGCGCCAGGCGAACAGCATCGTCATGTTCCACTTTGGCCACTTCGGTGCCATCAGCCCGTGTTGCCACTTTGACCCGCACGCTGATGCCATCGATCTCAATAACTTCATGCCGGCGCGACTCAATGATGCGCGTCATTTCTCGCTGGCGCACTCCCAAGGTGCCAGTTTCGGCCACCAACAACTGGCGCAAACGATCGGCATCTTGCGGATAGGCAAGAACATTCACCGTATGCGCGGGCCGACCCTTTTTCATCACGATCGGTGTGCACCACGCATCCAACGCGCCAAGTTGTAAGAGTTGATCAATGACATAACCAAGCGTTTCACCGGTGACGTCATCAACATTGGTTTCTAAAACAACGACCACTTCGGTGCGCGCCTCAGAAGGTGCCGACGGCGCTGATGTTGTTTCCGCATGAGTTGACGTTGATTCGCTAAACGCGGGCGCAGCCGGTCGACGAATGGCGGTGCCCACAACAACTTGAGTGAGATTCGGAAGTTCGCCACCGTCAGAAGAGCCCGCACCAAAACCTGTGCTTTTCACTTTCATGGCCGGCATATCGCCAAACATCACGGCATTGGCCGCCAATATCGCCGCTCCAGTTGGAGTAGTGAGTTCACGTTGAATGGGAAGGCCATAGGTAGGCGCGGATTGCAAAAGTCGCACCACCGCCGGAACCGGAACTGGCAACACACCATGCGCGGCAATCACTGTGCCAGAGCCATTGGCAACCGGTGAACTGGCCACAACATCAATACCAAGTGAATACATCGCCGCAGCAGTTCCAACAACATCGATGATGGCATCAATCGCACCGACTTCATGAAAGTGAACCGAAGCCGGATGTTGTTGATGTAACTCGCCTTCAACTTCTGCGAGATAAACAAACGTTGCTAACGAACGAAACTTCACTTCGCTGGGCAAATCAGCATTTAAAAGAATGGTTAAAACGTCGCGCGCGTGACGATGATGAACTTGTTCTTTATGTACTCGCACATGAGCTTTCGTTCCGGCAACTCCAGAACGCAAAACTTTTTCCGTTTCTAATGACCAACCATCAATGTTGAGCAAATCGAGCATGGCGACAACATCATGTTCCCAAGCGCCAGCATCTAATAAAGCGCCTAAGGCCATATCGCCGGCTATACCGGAAAAACAATGAAACCACGCAACAGTTGCTTCGGGTTCAATTTCTCTACGACTCTCGCGCCACTTACCTACTAACGCAGTTGCTAAACGCCACACTTCTTCATCGCTGTAATCACCAGAAAACGCCGATGAAAGTTCTGGCCAATCGGCATGATCATGATGATGCGAGTGATCGTGTTCGTCGGTCATTCAAAACTCAAATCTGATTGACGATTTTGTACCGACAACATACGCACAAT
>CAYOHV010000058.1:2288-8971 GCA_964403825.1 uncultured Bifidobacterium sp.
CCAGCAACACCAACATCAGCAATTCGCACAGGATTAAATCCGTGTGCGGCTAACACTGCGGCGCATTCATCGGCGACGGGCAAATCGGCCGTGCCGGCAGTGACCACCGCTAAACGTTCGTTGCGCGCCGGTGCGGGTCGCCATATAACGGTGTGCAACAACGAGCCAAGTGAATGCGACACTTCGATGGCTGATGCGTTTTCAACCACAAGGCCGCCCGGATTTACGTCCAATGCTTGTGCCACTTGCGCATCGGTGGCGCGGGAGAGCACGACCGGCGAAGAAGCGTTCTGCCCCAACAATTCAGCAACGATGGCCGCACATTGTTCGGGTGATTTCCCTGGGCCATAGACCGATTCCGCCATTCCTTGGCGCAAGGCTCGATGGTGATCAATTCGGGCGTAGCCCATATCAGTAAAGGGAAAACGCCGAAGTTGATCGACTGCTTCATCGGCGGAAATCTCCCCCACCCGAACTTTTTCCAAAAACTCACGAAGGGCGGCAGCGTCCATGCCTCTATCCTCGCCGATTGTGAGTTCATCCGCACCTTCGAAAAAGAACAACCCATCGGGCCTTGGCGATTCGTCATGGGCCAGCCGAACCATTGCCTATCTGGGACCTGCGGGAACGTTCTCGGAAGAGGCCTTAATGACCCAGGCCGATTTGGCTAGTGCGCAGATCGAACCAATGCGCACATTCCCTGAAGTGATTGCGGCAACAACATCGGGCGCCGCGGATTACGCCTTCCTCGCGGTGGAAAATTCCATCGAAGGAACCGTGGGCGTTACACAGGACGCGTTGATTTTCGATACCGATTTATTAATTCAACGCGAAGTTGTTTTGCCGGTACATCTCAATTTGATGGCAGCACCCGGAGTGAAACTTTCTGACATCACAACTGTGTGGTCATTTCCGCATGCGTTAGCGCAATGTCGAAAGTTCTTAAACGAAAAACTTCCATCAGCAATTACTGAACCTTCAAATTCAACTGCTGATGCCGCGCGCCAAGTCGCCGAAAAAATGAAAGACGACGCCAAACACTTTGCTGCAATCGCTCCGGCGCGCGCCGCAGAGTTATACGGTCTCGAAATTGTTGCCTCCGCAATTGAAGATTTCGACGGTAACGAAACGCGATTTGTTTTAGTGGGCCATCGCGATATTCCAAAACCAACTGGTCACGACAAAACGTCAATCGTTGTTTTTCAACAGGCTGACGAGCCCGGTTCGTTATTGGCAATTTTGCAAGAGTTCGCTGCTCGCGGCATCAATCTCACCAAGTTGGAATCACGTCCGACTCGTCGTGGTTTAGGCGATTATTGCTTCCTCATTGATCTGGAAGGCCATATCGCCGACGAAGTGGTGGCCGATGCATTGCGCACACTCATGGTCAAACATGCCGAGGTGAAATTCCTTGGTTCTTACCCGTCAGATTCGGTTGGGGGCCAGCAAGTTCGAGCCGAAGTCTCCACCGCAATTGCCGCTGCCGATGCGTGGATTAGCGACCTGCGGGGTCGAATCGGCTGACTCCGCGAAACCGATGAAAAACGGTGCCGTCATCTTGACTACTGTTTTCGGCGGAGGGATGGCAGAGCGGACGATTGCGACGGTCTTGAAAACCGTTGAGGGGAGACCCTCCGGGGGTTCGAATCCCCCTCCCTCCGCCAACTAGATTGCGCGCGTGTAATCAACTGAATGCACTCACTTCTGGAGAGGTGCCGGAGTCCGGTCGATCGGGCCTCCCTGCTAAGGAGGTGACGGAGAAATCCGTCCGTGGGTTCGAATCCCACCCTCTCCGCCAGACGGACCCTGTGCTGCAGGGTCCGTTTTTCTTGCGCCAATGCGTAACTTCGCAGGCGCTATGCGAAAACCCCTACCATCTCTTTTCGACCACTGGACAAATGGATGGCTATGGCAACCGAACGTCACTCAATTATTTATACCCACACCGATGAAGCTCCGGCGCTGGCGACGCAATCACTTCTTCCAATTTTGAATGCGTTCACCAAAGTTGCTGGCGTTGAAGTTGAACTGCGTGATATCTCGCTCGCCGGTCGTGTGTTGGCCACCTTCCCAGAATCGCTTACCGATGCACAACGCATTAGCGATGACCTTTCTGAACTTGGCGAATTGGTGTTGCAACCAAGTGCCAATGTCATCAAGTTGCCCAATATCTCAGCATCAATTCCGCAGTTGAAATCAACGATCGAAGAACTGCAAGCCAAGGGTTACGCCGTTCCCGATTATCCCGATGAACCGGCGAACGACGCGGAAAAGGCAATTAAGGCGAAGTACGACAAAGTGAAGGGTTCAGCTGTTAACCCTGTATTGCGCGAAGGAAATTCTGATCGCCGCGCTCCGTTGTCGGTGAAGAATTACGCCAAGTCACATCCGCATTCAATGGGTTCATGGTCGCCCGATTCAAAAACACATGTTTCGACAATGGGTGCAAATGACTTTTTCTCAAATGAAAAGTCGATCACTTTTACGGCGAACGATGATGTGCGCGTTGAGTTAGTTGGCAACGACGGCAAAGTTGAAGTCTTAAAGCAATCGATCCCGGTCATTGCCGGGGAAATTTTGGATGGAACGTTCATGAGCGCCAAGGCGCTTGATGCGTTTTTGGCTGAACAAATTGAAGATGCCAAAGCACAGGATGTTCTTTTCTCAATTCATCTCAAAGCAACGATGATGAAAGTTTCTGATCCCATCATCTTTGGTCATGCTGTAAAGGCGTACTTCGGTGATGTTTTCGCCAATCATGAAGCCGCGTTGAACAGTGTTGGCGCCAATGTGAATGATGGTATGGCCGATGTCTTGGCTCGCATCGCTTCACTTTCCGATACGCAACAAACGGATATCGAAGGCGATATTGCGGTGCGTATGGCGCAAGGTCCGGAATTGGCCATGGTTGATTCCGATCGAGGCATCACCAACTTGCATGTTCCTTCTGATGTGATTGTTGATGCATCGATGCCCGCCATGATTCGTGATTCCGGCAAGATGTGGAATCCCGAAGGCGAACGTCAAGACTGCAAGGCAGTCATTCCAGATTCGTCATATGCCGGTGTGTATCAAGCAGTTATTGACGACTGCAAGAAGTACGGCGCATTTGATCCGACCACCATGGGCACGGTTCCCAACGTTGGTTTGATGGCGCAAAAAGCCGAAGAATACGGCTCGCATGACAAGACCTTCGAAATTCCTTTCGCGGGAACAGTGCGCGTTGTAAATAAGGCCGGCGATGTCGTAATGGAACATCATGTTGAAGCCGGCGATATTTGGCGAGCATGTCAAACCAAAGATGCCGCAGTGCGCGACTGGGTGAAGTTAGCTGTTTCCCGTGGACGTTTAAGCGGTGCCCATGTTGTGTTTTGGCTTGACGAAAACCGCGCTCATGACAAGCAGTTGATCGCCAAAGTCAACACCTACTTAAACGATCACGACACCGATGGATTGACCATCAAAGTGTTTGCACCGGCAGAGGCTTGTAAGTATTCGCTCGAACGCGTGCGTAAAGGTGAAGACACTATTTCAGTAACTGGCAACGTGTTGCGTGATTACCTCACCGACTTGTTCCCCATTATGGAACTTGGCACCAGCGCCAAGATGCTTTCGATAGTTCCGCTTATGAACGGTGGCGGCTTATTTGAAACTGGCGCCGGTGGTTCCGCACCAAAGCATGTGCAGCAGTTCGTGAAGGAAAACCATTTGCGTTGGGATTCACTCGGTGAGTTTTTGGCGTTGGCCGCGTCGCTTGAATATTTGGCCCAGGTTTCCAACAACTCCACTGCACAGGTATTGGCCGACACTTTGGATCGCGCAACCGGAACTGTGTTGAACGAAGACCGTTCACCGCGTCGCAAGGTGAATGAACTCGACAACCGTGGCAGCCATTTCTATTTGGCCATGTATTGGGCCGAAGAATTAGCAAAGCAAACTGATGATCCGGCATTAGCCGCCAAGTTTGCGCCCGTCGCCGAAGCATTGCGCGGTAACGAAAAAAAAATCGTTGATGAACTCAATGCTGTGCAAGGACAACCCGTTGATATCGGTGGCTATTACTTCCCCGATCCGGCGAAGGTTGCTGCTGCGATGCGCCCGAGCGCCACGCTGAACAACATCATTGATTCGCTGTAACGCTTAGTCACGTACGCCGTTGCGAATAACGGGAACGGGGCTATCGATTTCGACGCGCCCGTCGGCAAACGCTTCCACCGTGATGAGACCGTGTGGTGTGGGAACTGCGGCGCGAGCCCATTCGAGATCGCCTAATTGCGGTGCAACGTTCACTGCGGCATAGCCCGGTTCGGCCGGCGTAATGCCAAGCACATGCACAATGAGATCACGCGTTGGTGTTGAGGACCATCCATGACAACGAGTGCCACCAGTCCAACATTCCGGCCAGGTTGTTTCGCCGGCATCTAAAAACACTTTCCAATCGCGACAACGATCAGCAATGAGATGGCCGCGCCCAGCAATCTGCATGGCGTCATGCACCATGTAACGGAAGAAGGGTTCGGCTTCAACAACTTGTTCCACCGCATCCCATTCCGGTTCGGGATAGCCCAACATCAAATAGCCATAGCCAGTTGAACCGCCGGTTGGTGTTACCGGATCCATAACAAACGAATGACGAACTAACCGATCACGATCAATGATGCGATCGATAACGCGATCAATGCGGTCGGCCGGCACTAAACCGGCACAAATTGCTGCCGCTGAAGGATGTTGTGCGGCAGGCACTTGAGCAACACCATCAACAATGTGATCGATATAGGTGCTGCGATCTTCATCCCAGAATTTTTCGAATCCACTACGAAGTTGTTCAACACGTTGGCGCGCCCAGGCCGCCGATGCGTTGTTGCCGATCCATTCGCTCATTTCGGCAAAGTCGTTTAAGGCGCGCGCCCATAATGCATTGAGAGTTGATGAACATCCTTTGGAATAGACGCTCGACCAATCCAACAACACCCAACCAGTGACGTTGTGTAAAAGGCCATCATCACCAAGGAATGATTCAAACCAACGCAAAGTGCGTTCGGCAACCGGCAGCAAATCGGCTACTAATTCACGATCGCCGCTATAGCGATAAATGTTCCATACCGAATGCACCCAATGCAGCGACCAATCGGGCACAAACATGCGATCGTCTTGGGCAAAATCGCTGGCCGCCGCCATTTGCAACATGCCATCGGATCGTGAACCGGTCGCCAATTGCGGATGCCAAAGCGGCATTGACCAATCTTCGTTCACCACGAAATCAACCATTTGATGAACAACAGAATCGCCCGTCCAAGCGCGCTGTTCACGCGTTGGACAATCAACATAAGCATCAAGCGCACTTAAATCGACGGTACGTAATCCAACGGCGTAAATGTCATTAAGTAAAGGATCGGAACAAGAAAAACTTGCCTCACCAACACGCGGGCGATGACGATCGTGCACCGAAATTGTTGGTTGCGGTGCCGGTGAACCATCAGGTGTGCGCACCACGCAATGCAAATAAGTGGTGCCAATGATGTCGAACGTTTCAAACGTTTCGTTGGTCTCGCCATTGCTCACATAACGAAAACCAGCGTGCTGTCCAAGAGTTACTAATAGTTGATTTTCATCAAGATGTTCTGCGGCGGCGAAATCAAAAATAGTGCCTGCTTTCGCACCGGAAATTTCTAAACGCACTGTTCCGGCAACCGTGCCAGCAAATGTAAATCCAAACAAAGTTGCGGATTGCTGTGCAGTTGCACCTTCACGTACGCCAACTTCATCGTTTAATACTTGTCGCACCGGATCATCGATAAGTTCAGTGGCCGCAATTTGCTTTGTGAAAGTGCAAGTTGCCGGATTAATTCGCCCCGATTGAAATGCATGACGCACGGGCGGTCGCAACATTCCAAACGGTTCGCTCGGTGCATGTGGATCGTTATGTCCACCAGTGTTGAACGGTGTTATCTCTTGTGCGCGCTTCCATTCACTGTCATCAAAACCTGCACGATCCCAACCGGTTGGAAATTGGCGCGCATCAAATGATTCGAGCGGTAAACATGCAACATCACCGGGAACAGCAACTGGCGTCCACGCATCACCCGGTGAACAACGCCATTGACGATCAGTGACAATCCATTCATCGCCAACAAGCGCTTCGAAAACTAAAGAACCTGCGCCCATCGAATAACTCGGCGGCACCGGCATCCACCACGATGTGGCGTGTCCGAAATGGCGACCAACGATGGCAATGACATTTTCACCCGGCTGTAAATACGGAGCGATATCGACAACGTCGTAATGAGCGGCACGGGGATCACAACGAACCGGTCCTCGTCCTACTTCAACGCCATTGATCCGCAACACATAGCGGCCATCAATCCAAATGCGGGCGGGTGCGTGGGTGGGCACGGATTCAAGAGTGAACGTGCGCCGGAAAAACGCAAGGCGATCGGTGGGATCGGCCAACACCATGCGGGTTGCGGTGTCGACCGCTAACGCCGGTGGGCGAAACCAGACCCAATGAGCCCGCCAGCGAGCGGCGAATGGTGATGGATGATCAAGTTTCATTGGTCCCCCTCGGCCATGACCGTATCAGTGCAGTCAATTTCCACCGCAGGCGATAGCCCCTGTAAAGTCTTCTTCCCTGCGCTCGTAGCTCAATTGGATAGAGCATCTGACTACGGATCAGAAGGTTGGGG
>CAYOHV010000059.1:0-4086 GCA_964403825.1 uncultured Bifidobacterium sp.
GTCGAATTGATTGGTCCGGGTATCGCGGCTGTTGCCATGGCCTTCCGACCGGAAGGAGCGGTGTTCTATTCCGGACGAGACCTTGCCGGTCTCTTGCCATGGAGAGCGGACGCGCGCGAAGAGAAAGCGTTGATGGTCGCCAAAGAACGAGAAATGAATATCGGCAAAGACGAAATTGGCGATATGGGTATTACCCGTCCGTTTACTCCGGACAAGATCGCGCAACTTGATCGTGTTCTCGATATCACCGATGAAGTTGACGAACATCCGATGGTTCCCACTGGAGGTGCATCATGAGCGCACTTTTAGAAGCCCGCGACATCGTTGTTCGCTTCGGTGTTTTGCAAGCGGTTTCGCAAGCAAGTTTGGATGTGCAACCGGGTCGGGTAACGGGCCTCATCGGTCCGAACGGCGCCGGAAAAACAACGTTCTTCAACGTCATCACTGGTTTGCAAGAACCAACGGCTGGACGCGTTCACTTTGATGGAAAAGACATCACCGGCAAGACACCGTTCAAACGTGCTCGCATGGGTATTGCACGGACGTTCCAGAAACTTGAAGTGTTTGGTTCGCTGTCAGCGCGCGAAAACATTTTGGTCGCCGCTGAACAGCGGAAGACTTGGGATCGTTCTGGTTTTGATCCTAAGCAAGTCACCGATGAAATTTTGGAAAGCGTTGGCTTAACTGATGTTTCCGAATTCATGGTGGGAACGTTGCCAACAGGTACGGCTCGTTTAGTTGAGTTAGCCCGTGCATTAGCAACTAATCCAAAACTTCTGTTGCTCGACGAACCATCGTCTGGTTTGAACGAAGAAGAAACCGAAGAAATGGCGTCGCTTTTGCGTCGTTTAGTTTCCACTGGATTAGCAGTGTTGTTAGTTGAACATGACATGTCGTTTGTTATGGGAACCTGCGAATACATCTACGTGTTGGATTTCGGTTCGATCATTGCCACCGGAACACCAACTGAGGTGCAGAACAATCCCATGGTGCAAGCGGCGTATCTCGGTACCGAAGAGGTGGCGTCATGACGGCAATTCTCGAATTACGCAACATCCGCGGTGGTTACGGAACCATCGACGTCTTACACGGTGTGAGTCTGACCGTGAATGCCGGCGAAGTGCATGCACTTCTCGGTCCCAACGGTGCAGGAAAAACCACAACCTTGGGTGTTTGCTCCGGACAGATTCAACCTTCGGGTGGACAGTTAGTTATTAGCGGTCGCGAAGTGAATTGCGTTTCGAGCGACACATTGGCGCGAGCTGGTGTGTGCTTGGTTCCTGAAGGTCGTGGAATTTTCCCGAACCTCACAGTGACCGAAAACTTGCGCATGTTCACTCATGCCGGCGCATCGATGAACGACGTTTTGGATGTTGCCTTCACGCAATTCCCGCGTTTGAAAGAGCGTCGTAAGCAGATTGCCGGAACGATGTCGGGTGGCGAACAACAAATGTTGGCGATGGCCCGCGCGCTGGCGGTAAATCCCGCGTTACTTCTTCTCGACGAATTATCGATGGGCCTTGCCCCGATCATCGTTGAAGAACTTTACGAACGAGTTGCCGAGTTAGCCGAGTCTGGCGTCTCCATTCTCGTGGTAGAGCAGTTCGCCCAAGCCGTGCTGGGCGTGTCGACCGTTGCGTCGATCATGTTGCACGGACGCATTACACGTACCGGACCGCCCGCAGAGATTGCCGAAGAATTAACTGAGGCCTATCTCGGCGGCGCATCGCACGGCTGAGCAACCAAGGAGAAAAACGAATGGAACCGTCAGCACGACTCCAAGAATTCCAAACGGAAGTCGACAACATGAAGGTCGATGGAGGACGCGCCAATCCCGAGCGCTCATGGCTGATCATTGGCGCCCTACTCATGATCGTGGGCATTGTGCTCGCGCTCGTAAGTTGGCTCAATTTGGCTGGTAGCGGAAAAGGCGCCAAGACCGCCGATCTTGCCGCTATGGGCAACTTCGGTTTGGTGCTTGCTGTCGTCGGCGCCGCGTTGTTCATTGTCATGTCAGTGCGCCGGTACTTCCGTTACTGGCTCATTCGCTTGATTTTCGAACAGCGTGAACAAGCCGATCGCATCGCCGGTCGAAACTGAGTTCGGTAAACAAGTTCTCGAGGGACGGGTTGGGGGGCCCGTCCCTCTTGCGCGCCATAGTTTCCGTATTCGAATTTCATACGTTGGTATGAGTGATTTCGTAGTTGCGAAAACGACATAAAGTGACAGAAGCGGTGACAACCGCAGGGGGAGAAGAAGAACAATGGCAATGCCAACTGACGTGCCGATTATTGACACCATGATCGGATTTCCGGCACAAGATCTAAAAGCGCAATACGAATTCATCACCAAGCAAACAAAAGATGCGCAATCAAAAGATGAATTTGAATTTCCGGCTGAATACATGTTCAAGGCGCCGCCGGATAAAACCAAAGAAGTTCGCGAAACCACCGATCCCGTTGGTTACACGCTTGAGCAAATGGATAAATGGGGCGTTGCTATTGGCATGGTCGGCGTAGGTAACGGCGCCGAAGGTGATTCCAATGGTGAATTAGCGATGAAGCGCTATCCCGGTCGCTTTGTTGGTTCGGTTGGTGCCGATCCCAATGAAGGCATGAAGGGCATTGAAAAGATCGTTCGTGCTTATGAAACCTATGACGTGCGTTCCATCAGCATGTTTCCCGCTGGTTGTTTTCCGCAGGTAGCGATCAACGACAAGAAGATGTATCCGATTTATGCGAAGGCCTGTGAATTGGATATTCCTGTTTTCGTTTGCACTGGCGTTCCTGGACCTCGTTTGAAGTTCGCCGTACAACATGTCGAACTCGTCGATGAAGTTATGTATGACTTCCCAGAACTCACCTACGTGGCACGTCATGGTTGCCAACCGTGGACCGAACTCATGGTGAAGCTCATGCTGAAGTGGCCCGGTCTGCACTACTCAACATCAGCGTTTGCGCCGAAGCATTACGACCCGCGCATCATTGATTACGCCAACACACGCGGCGCCGACAAGGTCATGTACGCCGGCTATTTCCCCATGGGACTTTCGCTGGAGCGCATCATGACCGAAATGCGTGATGTTCCCTTCAAGGACACGGTGTGGCCGAAGTTCTTGCATGACAACGCTGCTCGGGTGCTCAAGATTTCCTGATCGCCTGATCCTCGTCGAAAACCGCTGCACCCAAGATATTTCCGCCAGAGTCGGCCTTACCCTTGCGCGCCCCGTAGGATTTATGGTCCCACCCCTGCCGAATGACAACGAAGGTGCGCCATGGGTTTACCAATTGATGTTTCCACCGTGTCCGACGAAGAATTTCGTGCCGAAGTCAAGACATGGTTGGCGGAAAACCTCATCGGTGAGTACGCATCACTGAAGGGCCGTGGTGGTCCCGGCGATGAAGAAATTGGTTTCGAAATTCGCGATCGCTGGGAACAAGTTTTAGGTGAAGCGGGTTGGATCGGTCTTGGTTGGCCCTGTGAGTTCGGCGGCCGTAACGCCACGGTTGCACAGCAAATCATTTGGGCCGAGGAATACGCGCGGGCCCAAGCGCCCGGTCGTGTCAATCACATGGGTGAAAACTTGTTGGGCCCTACATTGATTGCGCACGGCACAAAAGAGCAATGCGACCGTTTTCTTCCGCCAATTCTGCGCGGTGAAGAGCGTTGGTGTCAGGGCTATTCCGAACCGAATGCCGGTTCTGATCTCGCCAATGTGCAAACACGCGCCATTCTCGATGGAGACCAATGGATCATTAACGGACAAAAAGTCTGGACGTCTCTGGCGCATGTTTCCCATTGGTGCTTTGTCGTTGCTCGCACCGAGCCCGGCTCGCAACGTCATAAAGGTTTGTCGTTCTTGCTGGTGCCGATGGATCAGCCCGGCATTGAAACCCGTGCCATCGTGCAAATCACCGGCGGCGGCGAATTCAACGAAGTCTTTTTCTCCGATGCCATTACCGATGCATCCATGATTGTGGGTGAAGCCGGTAAAGGTTGGGGAGTCGCTATGGATTTGCTGGCGTTCGAGCGCGGCATTTCCACCTTGGCGCAACAAGTCGGATTCGAACGCGAACTCGACGGCCT
>CAYOHV010000059.1:4186-8970 GCA_964403825.1 uncultured Bifidobacterium sp.
TACGAACTCACGCTTGATCAAAAGATGTTTTTGTTCACTCGCTCCGAAACCATTTACGGTGGCAGTAACGAAGTGCAACGCAACGTCATTGGCGAACGCGTTCTTGGACTGCCGAAGGAACCAGCATGACCTCAGCCCCCGAATACGTCAACGGTCACGGGCTTTTACAAAACAAACGTGTACTGGTCACCGCCGCGGCGGGAACAGGTATCGGATTTTCTGCCGCCAAACGCTGCCTAGAAGAGGGCGCCACCGTGGTGATCTCTGACAAGCACGAACGTCGTTGCGCGGAATCAGCCGCCGAATTGGGCGTTGTGGGCATTCCTTGTGATGTCACCGTCGAAGACGATGTACAAAATCTGGTCTCCGGTGCTGCGGCAGCAATGGGCGGCATCGATATTTTCATCAACAATGCCGGCCTCGGCGGAGAAGTTCCGTTAGTGGATATGACCGACGATCAATGGAACCTTGTTCTTGACGTAACGCTGAACGGAACATTCCGTTGTATGCGTGCCGAGATGCAATATCTCTACGCCAATGGCGGCGGAACCATCGTGAACAATGCATCGGTTCTCGGTTGGCGCGCGCAATGGGGACAGGCTCATTACGCCGCGGCCAAAGCAGGTGTTATGGCGCTCACTCGTTGTGCAGCAATCGAAGCGGCTCCGCATAACGTACGCATCAACGCGGTGTCACCCAGTTTGGCGATGCATCCGTTCTTAGCGAAAGCCACCACCGAAGAAACGCTCAAAGAACTCACACAACGTGAAGCATTTGGTCGCGCCGCTGAACCATGGGAAATCGCCAATGTGATGGTGTTTCTCGCCTCTGATTATTCGTCGTATATGACCGGCGAAGTGGTGTCAGTTTCGAGTCAACACCCTTAAGGCGTGCGAAAACTTTGAATTGGTAAATGCGTCGCCATGGCCGAGCCGGGCGGGCCTAACAATTGATGAGCCCGCAAGTTTCGCTTATGGAACAGCAGTACCAATTGTTCGTCGTAACGGCCGGTTTCAGCATCGGCTAACACAAACTCTTCCAGTGCTTGAGCGCCTTCACGACGATTGGCGGGGCGCTTGCCGAGCAATTGACCAAGATCATCCAGATCGGCATTGGTAACTTCATCACCAATATCCAATGTGCGTGATGCATGGCGGGCCACACGGAAAAGCGATCGCAAGCGATAGCGCGTGTACTCATCTTCGATGGCGTTGTCGCCAATTGATAGCGAACGCAAAACATCGGCCAAATGTTCAACGGCGTCTTTGGCCCGACTTTCCGCAAGTACTGGCTCTTCAACACTCGGCAATTCGATTTGCAGAATTTCGCCCAGCGCTTCGGTCGCGAACAAATTTGTTTCGAAGCACCATTGCATATTGGTCATGAGATCCGTTTCGCTATGTGGTGTGCGTACGGCTTGACCAACGGCTAACTGATTAGTGAGCGTAAAGGCAAAGTGATGACGCATGATGGCGTCGAGATCAATTTCGGTGCCGGAGAGTTCTTGATAGCGCGCATACAACTCAGGAAATGATCCGTAGCCAACGATGGTGTCGCGCATTCGCCAGGCGGCTAAATCCATCATGGGATCGCCGATATGGCCGATCTCTAAATCCAAAACAGCAACAATTTTCCCGTCTTTTTGATGGAACTGACCGGAGTCCCAACAGATAACCGCTTCTCGTCCCTGCGACTGCGGCGGGTTTCTTTTCAGCCAGCCCAAACAAAATTCCATGAATGGGTCGTAGCCGTCTTTGGTGGAACGGTAAACCGCTTCATAGCGCTGCATGCCAAAGGTTGATGAGCCACTTGGCTTTGCCGCGCGCATAATTCCGGCGTTAGCAAATTGCTCAACATCAAGTGCATGCATTCGAGCGAGAATTTGCAAGTAGTGATCGACGGCGGATTGACGTTCGCTATCGGGTGTGTTTTCAAAGTTCTGCTGACCATCAACTCTGTCCATCACATACGACATTGGTTCGTCGATCCAGCCATGCACTTGTGGAACTTCAATGCCGTTTTCGTATAACAGCGCTTGCAATTTCATTTCGTGATCAAGCGGAAAAATCAACGGCATATCGGTGCGGTCGCCACGAATAACTAATTGATGTACTTGGCCATCACGTTCAACATCGGCAAACCAAACGGGTCGCCAACGCGGTTGACGCCATAACGATTGAACATTTCCGCCGAACTCTTCGGTCAACCAATCGCGTACTAATTCTGTTTCTTGATCTCTGGTTGGCATGGCTATCCCAAAATTGGTGGGCGCTCTCCGCCGCCATGCGCCTCAATGGATGCACCCGTTACATAGGCTGCTTGATCGCTGGCTAGCCACACGGCGATGTCGCCAATATCGGTGGGCATTGCGAAACGACCCATAGGAATGCCCGCTTCAATGCGCTGGCGTTCTTCACCTTGTCCATAAAACAATTCGGCTTGCTCGGTGAGAATTAAACCAACGGTGATGGTGTTGACGCGCACTTTGGGTGCCCATTCCATTGCCATGGTGGTGGTGAGTTGCAACATTCCCGCTTTGGCTGCGCCGTAGGCCGCAGTGGTAGGTGAGGGGCGAGTGGCAACTACCGACCCGATATTGATTATGGAACCACCGTTGGGTTGTTCATTCATCCAATGATGGGCGCGTTGCGAAACAAAAAACGGGGCGAGCAAATTCAATTCGATAATGCGCGTGGTGAATTTCGGCGGCGCAGTAGCAGTGTCGGCAGGAGGTGAACCGCCGGCATTGTTTACGACGCAATCGAGACGACCAGTGATCGCCCGTGCGGCGTCAACCGTGGCGAATGCTTCGTCGGCATCGCGTAAATCGGCGGTGAGGAAATGCCAGTGGGAGGGGAGCGGCTCGGAGGCATCGTTACGAGCGCAAACAATGACAGTGGCCCCGGCCTCATCGAAACGCTGTGCGATTCCTCGCCCCACGCCTTTGGTACCGCCAGTCACCAGCACGGCTGTCCCGCTGAGATCAATCTGCAGTGCCACTCGACACCCCCCTTTCGCTGTTATGAACCCTACTTTGCCGCTGCCATCTGACCGGCTGTGGGATTCTCAACTAGCGTCGCTCGCTATGGGAATCGAAGTTCATCGTGGCACTGACGGCATTGTTGAAGTCGTCCAAAATTGTCCTCCCGTCAACGCATTGACGGTGGCCCAGTGGTTCGAACTGGGCGACGTCATCACGGCCGCCGGCGCCGATCGCAGCACCCGAGTGGTGATTCTGCGCGCTGAAGGCCGTGGATTTAATGCCGGCGTTGACATCAAAGAGATGCAGAACACCGAAGGTTTTGATGCCTTAATTGGCGCTAATCGCGGCTGCTATCACGCGTTCGCGGCGGTGTACGACTGCCCCGTGCCTGTTATTGCTGCGGTGCATGGTTTTTGTGTCGGTGGTGGCATCGGATTGGTGGGCAATGCCGACATGATCGTTGCGTCTGACGACGCCTATTTCGGTTTACCCGAAGTTGATCGCGGTGCCCTTGGTGCGGCAACCCATCTTTCACGTTTAGTGCCGCAACATCGGATGCGCGAGATGGTGTACACCTCGCAAACCGCCACGGCGCAAATGTTGCATTCCTGGGGATCGGTTTCGGAAGTTGTGCCGCGTGACGCACTTGTTTCTGCCACGCGCAACTTGGCAGAAAAAGTTGCGTCGAAATCTCCCACGGTTATTCGCGCCGCTAAAGAAAGTTTGAACGGTATCGATCTTTGGGATGTGAAGAAGTCGTATCGCTTTGAGCAAGGCTTCACATTCGAATTAAATCTGTCCGGTGTCTCCGATGACTTACGAGACGATTTCGTCTCCGAAGGAAAATCAGCGGGCTCAGCAGGAGAAACAAAAACCGAAAAGGGGAAAAAGTAGATGTCATCGAAATTGATGACCGAAGATGATGCCATCGCCACACTTTCGGATGGCATGACCATTGGTATCGGTGGCTGGGGTTCACGACGCAAACCAATGTCGTTAGTGCGTGCCCTCTTGCGCTCTGATCTTAAAGATCTGACGATCGTTTCTTATGGCGGACCAGACGTTGGTTTGTTATGCGCAGCGGGCAAAGTGCGCAAACTTGTTTATGGTTTCGTCTCGCTCGACTCAATTGCTTTAGAGCCGCATTTCCGTCTCGCTCGTCAAAATGGAACGATTCCGGAAGTTGTTGAATACGACGAAGGAATGTTGCAATGGGGCCTTTATGCCGCCTCGTTACGCCTTCCATTTCTGCCGACTCGAGCCGGTTTGGGTTCTGATGTCATGAAGAACAATGCGTTTCTACGCACGGTCAAAAGCCCGTACGCCGATGGTGAAGAACTTTTGGCGGTACCGGCACTTGAACTTGATGCGGCGTTTGTCCATCTCAATCGTGCTGACGAACGCGGCAACGCGCAGTTCTTAGGGCCAGATTTATATTTCGATGATTTATTTTTGGGCGCTGCGCAAGGACGTCGATTCTTAAGCGTTGAAAAAATCGTTCCTACCGCCGAACTCTTTCAAGCGGGTTCATTTCATACAGTGAAAATCAATCGATCAATGGTTGATGGTGTCATCGAAGCTCCTAATGGTGCACATTTCACCAATTGTCAGCCCGATTATGAGCGTGACGAAAAATTCCAAAAGGAATACGCCGATGCGGCGAAAGATCCCGAAGCATGGGCATCGTTTGTCGAGAAGTACCTGTCTGGTTCCGAAGCTGATTATCAAAAGGCGGTGGCGGCGCGATGAGCGATTGCACTTTGGCCGAAATTTGTGTGGCGGCCGTGGCCGATACTTTCCG
>CAYOHV010000060.1:0-2771 GCA_964403825.1 uncultured Bifidobacterium sp.
ATGATGGTGAGACGTTTCCGTTTTCCAGTTTTGATATCGGCTTCAATCCAACGACCGTTTTGGCGAAACGATTTTTGCTCGCGGCCGTCATAGGTGCGATCAATTGGTTTGCGGCTGGCAACCGCAACACCAGCTCGACCTTTAGCGGTGCTTTCCGCGTGAACGACATGCCAATTTTCACCTAAGAGATCGGCTACCAATTCGTCAGGGCACCGCACCTCTTGCAAGGTGATGACATCGGGTTGGCATGCATCCATCCAAGCGAGCATTCCCTTGCGGGTTGCTGCTCGTAATCCGTTCACATTTACTGTTGCCACTCTCACGCCATGATCGTGCCACGTTTGGAGTCCAAACTTGCGCTCCCGAGTCGCTATCCTCATGGCATGACTCGAACCCCCCGATTGCAAGCCGTGGCTCTTGCGGTTGTGGCTGTGCTTGGCGCAGTGACACTGACCGCTTGTTCAAGTTCGGTAAAGAAGCAGACCCCCGTGACCGGCAGCATTCCGCCTGCGCCGACCACCACCATGGCGCCCGCCTCGGGATCGTCGACCACCATGGCAGGTATGTAACCGGCCGGTAACCGTTTGATTGGTGGCAAAGAGCGTCACTTTGCGAAAGAGTGTTCGCTATGACCAATCGCAACCCACATGCCGGTGAGCCGTTTTCCGATGCAAATGAGTCGATAGCTGCGGCTCTCGAAGATGTTTGTATTCCTGCATTGATGTGTTCGATGGTGCACATCACTGGTGATCCATCGTGGATTCGCGGTCCTATTCGTCCGCGCACAATTTTTCTCAATGATTATGTAAGCGGTATCCCGCCTGAAGAGCAGCAGGAAATTCGGGCGCGTGCATTGCCAGTTATCGCCGCCTATCGCGATCAAGGTTGTCCTGATTTACCCACGCCGTCGGCTGAACTCATCAAAGAGATGATGGATTTCATGGCCGTCGATCCCGTTGATCCGTCGGTCTTTGACATGTTCGCTGCCGATTTACAACTTGATGGTGCCGATAACGGTGAGATCACTTGGAAAGAAGAAATTCCTGCGGCAGTACGCGCTGATTTTCATGTAACCGTCATTGGTTGTGGTGAGTCGGGCTTATTAATGGGAATTCGACTTGATCAAGCCGGTATCCCGTACACCATCGTGGAAAAAACCGATGGCCCCGGCGGAACTTGGCGCGACAACCGTTATCCCGGCGCACGGGTTGATATCGGTAGCCATTTCTATTGCTATTCATTTGAACCCTCATCGCATTGGTCGGAATATTTCTGTCGTCAACCGGAATTACGTTCGTATTTTGAAAACGTAATGACGAAATACAACGTTGATCGCAACTGTCGTTTCAATACTGAAGTAGTGAAAGCGACATGGGATGATGCAAAAGCAAAGTGGATCGTCGAGTTAAAAACTGCTGATGGTTCCATCGACGTTATTGAGACCAACGCGTTAGTAAGTGCAACCGGTGCATTAAATGCTCCGGCAATGCCCGATATCGAAGGAATGGATTCATTTAAGGGTCCGTCGTTCCATTCGGCTCGTTGGCCGGAAGGCTTATCGCTTAAGGGCAAGAAAGTCGCCCAAATTGGCGCCGGCGCCAGTGGGTTCCAAATTGCGCCGACCATTGCCGACGAAGTTGAGCAGCTCAATATTTTCCAGCGCACGGCGCAGTGGATGATGCCGAATATGAACTATCACCGCGCGGTTCCTGAAGGTGACGCCTGGGCGATGAAGCATCTTCCCTTTTATGCCCGTTGGTTCCGCTTTTTGATGTTTTATCCCGCATCGGGTCTCACGATTGAATTCAGCCGTATGGACCCGAATTGGGATGACCCAACTGGTCTTTCGTATAACGAGTCGAGTTCTATGCGACGCGCCATTTTCGAAGGCTGGATCAAAATGCATTTGGAAAGCGATCCGGAACTTTTAGAGAAGTCGATGCCTCATTATCCGCCATCGGCGAAGCGAATGTTGCAAGACAATGGTTCATGGTTGAACTGTTTGTTGAAGCCAAATGTTGACTTGATTCGTACCGGTATCGAGAAAATTACCGAAGACGGTGTCACCACGATCGATGGGAAACATTACGAAGCCGATGTCATTATTTACGCCACTGGTTTCCGCCATAACGATTTTCTTTATCCCATGACAATCATTGGCCGTAACGGCGTGAACTTACGCGAACAATTCGGACACGAACCCAGCGCTTATTTAGGTATGACCATCAAGAATTTCCCGAATCTGTTCTGTCTTTATGGACCGGGAACCAATTTGGCCCATGGTGCAAGTTTGATTTTCCAATCGGAATGTCAGGCCAACTACATCATGAGTTCAATCCATGAACTATTGATGCGCGGTGCAAAAGCAATGGAGCCCAAAGAAGAAGTACAAGACGCCTATGTTGAGAAATACGTGTCGGAAATCAATCAAATGGTGTGGGCGCATCCTTCGGTGAAGTATTCCCATTTCAAAAATAAAGACGGGCGGATTTTCACCCTTTCTCCGTGGCCCATTCCGCAATATTGGCGTTGGACCCGCGAGGTAGAGCCGCAAGATTTTCAATTCATCGACTAGGAAAACTGGGCTCAGTTCAACTTTCCCCATTTTTGGCGCATTTGCTGTCGGAAATGGGCGCTATGCGGCCACGTATGCGCTTTTTTAGGGCAAAATGAAGGCACGTCTTGTTTGAGGCGTTCCTTGGATGGTTGATCATGAAGATCTTGGTGATTGGAGCGGGCGGCGTCGGCGCATCGATTGCGTCGATTGCAGA
>CAYOHV010000060.1:2871-4821 GCA_964403825.1 uncultured Bifidobacterium sp.
GGGCTATCCGATGTTTTTGCGAAATACGCCGCTGATCATTTGTTCGACACAATTGATGAGATTGGTGTTCGCGATGGATCGAACCTTTCCATTGATGGTTATGACTTCGCTCCCACCTTCTCAATTTGGACGACCATTGAAGAATGTTTGAATCCTCCAATCGTTTGGGAAAAAGATCGCGGGTTCTTCACCACTGATTGTTTTAGCGAACCAGAGATGTTCCATTTCCCGGCCGGCATTGGTCCGATTGAATGCGTCAATGTTGAGCACGAAGAAGTGTTGCTCATTCCGCGTGAAGTCGATTGTCAACGCGTCACCTTTAAGTACGGCTTGGGTGCCGAATTTATTGATTGGTTAAAAACGTTCGCCTACCTCGGTTTAGATTCCACCGACAAAATTCGCGTTGGTGATGTGCAAGTTGCTCCCCGCGATGTGCTGGCCGCTTTGTTACCAAACCCGGCCGAACTTGGACATCTCATGCACGGCAAAACTTGCGCCGGAACATGGGTGCGGGGAACATTCGACGGAAAGCCACGTGAGGTGTACCTGTATCACGTTGCCGATAACGAACTCACTATGCGTGACTGGGGTTCGCAGGCTGTTCTTTGGCAAACGGCAATCTGTCCAATTGTTGCCATTGAACTTTTGGACTCTGGCGGCTGGGTGGGTTCCGGTGTACGCGGCCCCGAGGCATTTGATGCCGCTCGCTTCTTAAATCTGCTCGGCGAATACGGTTCCCATCACGGCATTTTGGAGATGGGCCCCGGGCTTTGGCCCAGTCCCAGACCGACGGGATTGCCCGGTTGGGACCGACCGGTGCAACGAGCAATTCGCCGCTGAATTTAGTTGGCAGAACAATTCGGCGAACGAGTCCGCTGGTGGCACAATAAGCCCACTGACCTCTGGAGGGTTTATGTACAGCGACCAGGATTTGGCCAAACGCACTGAGGAACTCGTCGAAGAGAACCGCAATATTCTCGACGATCAATTCGCATTTCGCGGCGCGCAATACGACGCCGGACTCGCCATGGTGCATTTCCCTGAGGGTTACGGCGGCTTAGGCGGTAACCGCGGTCAACAATTAGTGATCGACGAAGTACTGCGTTCCCATGGTGTTCATTACGACGATTTACGCATTAACCCCATTGGTATTGGCATGGGTGCGCCAACAGTTTTGATGTACGGCACTGAAGAAATGAAACAAAAACATCTTCGCCCGATCTTCACCGGTGAAGACATTTGGTGTCAGTTGTTCTCGGAACCAACTCATGGTTCTGACGTTGCTGGTATTCCCAGTCGCGCCGTTCGTGATGGCGATGAGTGGATTGTGAACGGTCAAAAAGTTTGGACAACTCTTGCTCATCTTTCCAACTACGGAATGTTGTTAACCCGAACCAATCCTGATGTTCCAAAGCACAAGGGTTTGAGTTATTTCATTTTGGACATGCATGCTCCGGGTGTTGAAGTGCGTCCGCTGTATCAAATCACCGGCGAAGCTGAATTCAACGAGGTGTTTTTGACCGACGTCCGTATCCCAGACGCATTGCGTTTAGGTGATGAAGGTGATGGATGGCGCGTTGCGATCACCACTCTTATGAATGAACGAGTGGCGTTGGCCGGCGGACCGGCGCCGCGCGGTTCGGGCCCGATCGGTGATCTCGTTCGACTTTGGGAAGAGCGTAAGGATTCGTTATCGCCGACTGAGCGCGAACTCTGGCGCGACAAAGTCACCGCGTTGTGGGTTGATGCGGAAATCGTTCGTCTTACCAACGCCCGGGCAAAACAAATGGCAAGCGGTGGCAACCCCGGCCCTGAAGGTTCGGTGGGCAAGTTGGCCTCGGCGGAACTTTCAAAGAAAATTCACGAAGCAATCGTTTCACTTTCGGGCGCACAAGGAATGTTGCATGAACCCGGCTATCCGTTAACGCGTAGCGATAATTCAATGAAGAG
>CAYOHV010000060.1:4921-8935 GCA_964403825.1 uncultured Bifidobacterium sp.
ACTGATATTGGAATTACGTATTTGTTGCCGAGGTTGATCGGTAACGCCAATGCTTTTGATTTGATTCTCACCGGTCGTGACATTGAAGCGACTGAAGCGTTGCGCATGGGTCTCGTTTCCAATGTGGTCGCCGATGAGGAATTAGCGGCCACTGCGCTGTCTTATGCCGAACAAATGAGTGCCTATACCGCCAGCGGATTACGCACCACAAAAGAAGTGCTTTGGCTTAACACTGAAGTTTCGAGTTTAGAAACAGCAATTGCTTTAGAAGCGCGCAATCAAAATTTGCTCAACTATGCACCGGATGTACGTGAATACATGAAGAAATATCGTGAGCGTACGACCGGATCAGGTAATTCCTAAAGCGCTTTGCTCAATAAGTAAGCACCGAATATCACTTCAATAGCGATAGCAATTTGATGTTGATGCTTGTTAATGAAGACATGCAACTTTGCGAATGCTGGTGCGGCAACGCCGGGCGCAAAAATACGAATCGCATAGGGCGCAGTAGCCGGCAGCGCAGTAATGAAAAACGCAAGAATTACTGCGATGGTTTTATTGCTGGCCGAGACGGAAGAACTTTCAATGGCATGCATGGCCGGTAAGTACAGAAGAATCGTGGAGAAGTTCACCACCATCATTCCGATACCCAAAAGAAACGGCGCCAAGATGCCGTCCTTTCCCGCATTTTTTTGCGGATCGTCATCGGGAACTTCCTTAAGCGCCGGATCTTTTACATAGGCACGAATAACTGCGCCAACAGCCAAAAGCAACAACAAGACGCCGGAGATTCCATCGACTACGCGGGTGATGTCTTGTCGTGTTGTTGAATCGGTGGGCGCACTTAAGAGCCCGAAAAGTCCCAGCGCAGTAAGAGCACTCAAGATGGAGAGCACACCCAACAAGTACATAGTTCCGCGGGCAATTGGTCGCTTCCCGGAAAGGATGATGAGTCCAACCGCCAAAACGGTTGGACTAATGGCCGCGCCTAACGACAGCGGTATGACCTTAGAAAGTAATTCGCCCATGCACTCACGTTAGTGCTGGTGATGAACCGCTAATCGACTATGTCGGCTAAAGCCGGTTGCGCCCGCCAGCGCTGTCGCGCAATGAGGACACAAATCATCATGGCAATAGCCGTGCCGGTGAAAATTGCCGTGCGTCCATAGGCGTCGTAAATGGCTGCACCCGCCAGCGCCGAAACGGCTGCCACCGCTAAGCCAATTGCGCCCAATAATCCTTGACCAGCCGCGATTTGTTCGGGCGGACTGGCAATGGCCATGGCAACTTGGTTAGCCGGCATTGTGTAGGCATCGGCCACGGCATGAATGCCGGAGAAAATGATGATGACCCATAACGGCGATACGCCGTAGATGAATGTCGAGAAGGCGGCGACGGCAACGCTGAGAGTCACGATATTGATGGGGCCTTTGCGTTGGGCCAACGCACCACCTTTAGGCGCGAAGACCAACATGGGCATCGTGAACAAACTAAGGGTGACACCAATTAACCAAGTGGGCGCGTCCAAATCGCTTAACAGAATTGCCCATAAAGCTTCGAACATGCCGATGGTTAAGTAAAACGCAACGGCAGCCATGATGGTGCTTTGCACTGCGGGTAGACGCAAAAGTTCACGTACTCGATGGGGAGTATCGCTGGCGGTTGTGTCGTGATCCGGTGCAATACGCGCCACTAACGGAATAACAATCGCGTAAGTAATGCAGAGAAAAAGAAATGGCGCGCGCAGTCCAAATAATGTGCTCAAACCTGCGGCCACGACTGGACCCAGAATGAAACCGGCAACATCAAATGAAGTCTGTCGACCCAAATTGATGCCGAGGTTCTGTGGATCGCGGGTAATGACAATGCGGCGCACGGCGGGCCCAACCATGCCCGAACCTAAACCGAGAATTAAACGAGCAGCTGTCCATTCCCAAAATTGAGTGGCGAAAACCATCCACAACATGCCGGCGGTCGCAAATGCCAAACCCATTCGCATCATGATGATTGCGTAACCGCGATCGGAATAGCGCGCCAGTAATGATTGGCTGGCCACGCCGGTGGCTAAACCGGCCGCGGCAATGATGCCAACTTGTCCTGACGTAAATGAAAACTCATCGCGAATATCGGCGAGAAGCGTAAAGACACTGCCGTAGCCCATTGACATAAGCGCGGTTAAGAAAAAAAGCGACACCATGGCGCGTGTCAACTTCGGGCGCGGCGATTGAGGTTCGGTCAATTTATGCCGGGCGTGTTTCTACTAATCGCACCAAAGGAATTGTGCGATTAGTTTTCGCTTGGTAATCGCGATACCAGGCACGATCTTCGCAAAGAAGTTCCCAAATACGGTCGTGTTCGGGGCCCTCATCCAAAATGTCGGGCACCGACCAAAAGGCGCCGTTTTGCACCTTCACGTAAATCTCGGGGTTGGCCTGGCGGTCACGCAGATTCAAAAACCATGCCGGGTTTTTTTCGTGGCCGGCATAGGAAGCAACAACAACGCGCACGCCCTCGGGATCGCGCCAGAACGGAAGCGCAATCTTGTGTTCGTTGCCTGACTTACGGCCGATTGTGCGCAGCATGACATGGTGCATGCCCGCCTGCACCCAAACCTCGTCGATATCGGTCATTTCCATGGCCTCGACATGAGCCTTAGTGAGACCAACAATTTCTTCATGGCTGGGTGTGGCCCATTGTTGTTCTACGTACTGATCGGTCGGCATTGATCCTCCAAAGCGAGTAACGGGCCTATCTTCGCAGAGATTGGAATGTCTCTGCACAACCTTCGCCATGGAATTCATGGGTATGGTCGCAGGAAGGCAAAAGGGGAGTCGGTATGAAAACGCTCGTCGTTGGCGGGACAGGTCCAACCGGAATTCATCTTGTCCGCATGTTGGTGGATGCGGGTCATGACGTCTCGATTCTGCACCGCGGCACGCATGAGCGACCGGAAACACCGATTGATATCGAACATATTCATTGCGACCCTTATGACATCGATTCGTTTGCCGAGGGCATTGGAAATCGCACTTGGGATCTCACTGTTGTTATGTACGGGAGGTTGCGTCGTATTGCTGAATACATGCAAGGACGCACAGAGCGTTTTGTTTCGGTGGGTGGCGTGCCCGCAATTCGGGGATGGATGAACCCGTGGTTATTTACGCCTGAAGGTTTGCCGGTGCCGGTGGATGAAAACGCACCGCTTGTGTCCGCCGCCGAAGAAGATGAGAAAGGTTGGCGCGTAGCGCAAACGGAAGAAATGGTGTTTGCCGCACAACCGAATGCCATTCATTTTCGTTATCCCTATGCCTATGGTCCACTACAAGTAGTGCCGCGCGAATGGAGCATTGTTCGTCGCATACGCGATGGACGACGCCAAATCGTCGTCGCCGATGATGGCTTAACGCTGCATCATCACGGTTACACCGAAAATCTTGCCTACGCAGTGTTTTGCGGAATCGCTCATTACGAAAAAGGTGCGGGCGAAATTTTCAATTGCGGTGATGAAGAAGTTTTGAGTGTTCGCCAAGTCATCGAAATTATTTGTACTGAACTGAACACGGAACTGGAAATTGTTTCCATGCCCTATGAGTTGGCAATTCCGGCATGGCCGCTACTGGCGCAACCAGCGACGACGCATCGTGTAATGGATATTGCGAAATTAAAAAATACGTTGGGCTATCGCGATGTTGTTCCAGCAAGAGAAGCGGTGGCGAAAACCGCGCGTTGGTTAATGGAAAATCCCATTGCGCCCGGCGCACCGGAAGAAATTGTGCTGAGCGATCCATTCCAGTACGCCGCCGAAGATCAACTCATTTCCGCTTGGAAAAGTGCGCTTTTGGCAATGCCTCAAGTTCAGTTTGATCCGCGCCCAGGACCAGGTTTGGCCTACAGCGGTCCTGGTGGTCGCCCGCGTAGCCGTCCCACTTTCGACAATTAACTGTTCGGCCACTTTTGCATAGCGCGCTGCCCGCTTGCTGTGTAGGGTTCGGCCATGGCGTATCGAGTTGTTGT
>CAYOHV010000061.1:0-8791 GCA_964403825.1 uncultured Bifidobacterium sp.
CAGGACTATGCGCGTAAATCGGGCGAAGCGGTTATGAATTTGTTGCGTCTTGGCATTCGTCCGCGACAAATCCTCACCAAAGAAGCATTTGAAAACGCCATTGCTATTGTGATGGCTCTTGGTGGTTCCACCAATGCTGTTTTGCATCTTTTAGCTATTGCCGCTGAAGCACGCGTTGATTTACGTCTTGAAGATTTCAATCGCGTGGCAGCGCGTGTTCCCCATATCGCTGACACCAAACCGCATGGTGCGTATCACATGATCGATCTTGATCGCGTGGGCGGTGTGCCGATGGTGATGAAAGAACTTCTCGACGCTGGCCTATTGCACGGTGATTGCATGACGGTGACCGGCAAAACCATGGCCGAAAATTTGGCCGAACTTGATCCGCCAAAAGCTGATGGACAAGTGGTGCATGAACTTTCAAACCCCATCAACGCAGTTGGTGGTATTGCCATCCTTACTGGTTCGTTGGCGCCTAAAGGTTCGGTCGTCAAAGTTGCCGGTATCGATTTCGATCGCTTTGAAGGAAATGCGCGCGTCTTTAATGGCGAACAAGCGGCGATGGATGAAATTTTGGCTGGCAAGATCAAAGCCGGTGACGTTGTTGTTATTCGTTATGAAGGTCCGAAGGGTGGGCCTGGTATGCGCGAAATGTTGGCCGTAACCGGTGCCATGAAAGGTGCCGGACGCGGTGGCGATGCTGCGCTCATTACTGATGGTCGTTTCTCGGGTGGAACCCACGGATTCTGTATTGGTCACGTGGCGCCGGAAGCCGTTGATGGGGGACCGATTGCCTTTGTGAAAGATGGCGATCGCATCCTCATTGACATCACGACTCACACCATCGATTTGTTGGTCGATCCCGAGGAATTGGAACGGCGCAAAGCCGATTGGGTGTTGCCGCCTCCGCTCTACACCAGCGGTGTTATTGCGAAGTACGCCTCATTGGCACAGGGCGCTGAAGTGGGCGCCATCACCCTGCCCAAATAACATTTTGCGGCCCGAGTTGCAGTGGCACTCGCCGACGAGCAAACTAGAGGGACTGTGAGCAACTCGTTCGCCACCCTCGTAGTAGTACTCAGCTAGCACACGCCGGCTCCAGCCTCGCGTGTGCGCACTCGGCCTCCCGATGGGGGGCCGTTGTCGTTCAGCGGAGAAGTTGTCGGCCTCGAAAAGGAATCCCTATGAAAACCAATGGTGGAGCCGCACTGATTAAATCCCTCGAGTTAGAGGGTGTTGATGTGATCTTCGGTTTGCCCGGTGGAGCGATCCTGCCGGTGTATGACCCGATCATTGATTCACCGATTCGTCATATCCTCGTGCGCCACGAACAAGGCGCAGGACATATGGCCGAAGGTTACGCCCATGCAACCGGACGTCCCGGTGTGGCGATGGTGACCAGTGGTCCGGCGGCGACCAATATCGTTACGCCGTTAGCCGACGCTTATATGGATTCAATTCCGCTCGTTGTTATTACCGGACAAGTGGGAACCGCCGGCATCGGCACCGATGCGTTCCAAGAAGTCGACACGGTTGGTATTACGCGATCGATTACGAAACACAATGAGTTAGTGACGAACGCGGAAGATATTCCGCGCGTTATCCGCGAAGCATTTCATATCGCCACGACGGGACGTCCTGGTCCGGTGTTGGTTGATATTCCGAAAGACATTGTTGATCCAACCAATCCGCGCTCGGCTATGGAGTGGTACTGGCCCGATTCGGTTGATCTGCGCGGTTATAAGCCCGTAACTCATGGCGATCCCGAATTGGTGAAAGCCGCCGCCGAATTAATTTCGCGTGCGCAAAAGCCGGTGTTGTATGTCGGTGGCGGTGTCTTAAAAGCGCGTGGTTCTGAAGCGCTAGTGGCGTTAGCGGAGTTAGTTGATATTCCGGTGGTCACCACCCTTATGGCCCGCGGCGCCATTCCCGATGATCATCCGCTTTGTTTAGGTATGCCGGGTATGCACGGTAACTACACCGCGGTTACGGCCATGCAACAAAGTGATCTGCTTATTTCTTTGGGCGCGCGTTTTGATGATCGCGTCACCGGCAAACTCGATGCCTTTGCTCCCGACGCCAAGATCATCCATGTCGATATCGATCCGGCGGAATTAGGAAAAGTTCGTCGTCCTGATGTCGGCATTGTTGGTGATTGCCGTTTGGTCATCGTTGATTTGATTGAGGCATTGCGCACACTCGGTGCGCCAGAAAATCAACCCGATCGTTCCGCGTGGAAATCAACCATTAGTGGATGGCAAGAGAAATACCCATTGCAATACGAACAATCTGAAGCAGGGGAGTTGTTAAAGCCGCAGTATGTGCTTGAACAATTACGCGACAACACGCCATCCGATTGCATCGTCACCTCCGGCGTGGGTCAGCATCAAATGTGGACATCGCAATACTGGAAGTTCAATCATCCCTATACCTGGATTAACTCTGGTGGTTTAGGAACGATGGGCTTTTCGGTGCCGGCAGCAATTGGCGCCAAAGTTGGTCGACCGGATCGCATGGTGTGGGCGGTTGATGGAGACGGTTGTTTCCAAATGACCGCTCAAGAATTAGTGACGGCCGCCGCTGAACGTATTCCGGTCAAAGTCGCCATTTTGAATAACGCTTATCTCGGCATGGTGCGGCAATGGCAGGAAATGTTCTACGAAGAGCGTTACTCCGAGGTGTATCTCTCGCCTGATCTTCCCGATTACAAGATGTGGGCTGAAGCCATGGGTTGTGTTGGTATGCGCGTTGAATCGCCGGAAGAAGTGTTGCCGGCAATTGAAAAAGCAAACGAAATTGATGACCGCCCAGTGGTTATTGATTTCCGCACTGATGCAGCCGAAAAAGTGTTCCCCATGGTTCCTGCCGGAAAATCAAACTCCGACATCGTCGTTGGACCGGAGGACAAGTGAAAACGTCAACTTCCAACACTGTTCACCACATTGTTTCGGCGTTAGTCGAAAACAAGCCTGGTGTTTTGGCTCGCGTCGCCGGTCTATTTGCTCGGCGCGGTTTCAATATTTATTCGCTGGCAGTTGCGCCAACGAATGATGATGAATTCAGTCGTATCACCATCGTCGTTGATGCTGAATCGGCACCGCTCGAACAAATTGTGCGCCAACTCGACAAACTCATCAACGTCATCGAGATCGAAGTCCTCGACAACATGGCGGTCGAACGGGAGTTGATGTTGGTCACGGTACGTGTGAGCGCAGAGTCACGTTCAGAGACTTTGGCCGCCACCGCTGATTACAACGGTGTGGTTCTCGACGAGGGTGGTGACCTCATTACCGTTTCATTGGGCGGAACGAGTGCCGCCCTTGATGCCTTTACCGAGCGTATGGGTGATTCGGTTGTGGCCTACCAACGCACCGGACGCGTGGCTTTGCCGCGTATCTGAATTGCGCATTTTCATTAATTTCACCCACCCCCTAACCTTTGGCCCTGCCCGTCGGGCCTGACTACTCAGAGGAGTTCTCGTGGCAACTGTTTTTTATGAAGCCGATGCAGATCGGTCATATATCGCCAAGCGCAAAGTGGCGGTCATTGGCTATGGATCGCAAGGCCATGCTCATGCATTGAACCTGAAAGATTCCGGCGTTGATGTCGTGGTCGGTCTGCGTGATGGTTCTTCATCAAAAGCGAAGGCTGAAGCCGAAGGCTTGCGCGTCATGTCAATTGAAGACGCCTCAAAGTGGGCCGACGCCATCATGATTCTTCTTCCCGACACCGAACAAAAGAAGGTGTACGACGAAAGCATCGCTCCGAATCTTTCTGATGGCGATGCATTGTTCTTTGCTCATGGATTCAATATCCGTTTTGGTCGCATTGTTCCGCCGGCCGGAGTTGATGTTGTGATGGCCGCACCGAAGGGACCTGGTCATCTTGTCCGTCGTACCTTCACTGAAGGTGGAGGTGTTCCTTGTTTGATCGCCGTTGAACAAAACGCCACTGGGCATGCACGCGATGTTGCGTTGGCCTATGCCGATGCCATTGGTGGCACTCGCGCTGGTGTTATCGAAACCACCTTCACCGAAGAAACCGAAACCGATCTTTTCGGTGAACAAGCCGTTCTTTGCGGTGGCGTTACTGCGTTAGTGCAAGCCGGTTTCGAAACATTGGTTGAGGCTGGTTATCAACCGGAGATGGCATATTTCGAATGTCTGCATGAGGTGAAGTTGATTGTTGATCTCATGTACGAAGAGGGCATCACTGGTATGCGCTATTCAATTTCTGATACCGCTGAATACGGCGATGTCACTCGTGGTCCGCGAGTAATTACTCCGGCGACGAAAGATGAAATGAAAAAGATTCTGGACGAAATCACTTCCGGTCGCTTTGCTGACGAATGGGTGAGCGAATCCGAATCCGGTCGTGCGCGCTTCAATGAATTGCGCAAGAAGGGTGCCGAGCATCCGATTGAAAAGACGGGCAAGGAATTGCGCGCCATGATGCCGTGGATCTCCGCTGGACGTAAGAGCGTGGCGGAAACATCCGGCGGCGCGCAGGACTAACTCGATTTTTTGCCTCGTTCGCGGGGGGAGTGCACGCGGGGGCCCAATGGGCCCCTTCGTTGCGTTTAGGGCCAAATAGCACTGGCAACTAATTCCCGACTTGATTGGTCAACAATTGCTGCCTAAGGTATCCAGTCCACGCCGCTCGCCATTGCCGAGCGGTACGTTCGGCGATTAAGGGAGTTTGGCTATGAGCGACAACTGGGGTTTCGAAACACGGCAGATCCATGCCGGACAAGAACCAGATCCAACAACGGGTGCGCGAGCCGTTCCGATTTACCAAACAACGTCATATCAATTCCGCGATACCGCGCATGCGGCCAATCTTTTCGCGTTAGCGGAGATCGGCAACATTTACACCCGCATCATGAATCCCACTCAGGGTGTTTTTGAAGCGCGTATTGCTTCGCTTGAAGGTGCAACTTCAACTGCGGTTGGTATTCCCGGTGCGTTAGCCGTTGCTTCTGGTCAAGCGGCCGAAACCATGGCCATCATGAACTTGGCCGAAAAGGGAAGCCATATCGTCGCTTCGGCGGCTCTTTATGGCGGCACGTACAACTTGTTGCATTACACCTTGCCGCGCTTTGGTATTGACGTCACCTTCATTGACGACCCCGACGATCTCGATGCTTGGGCCAAGGCTGTTCAACCGAACACCAAAGCGTTCTACGGCGAAACCATTGGTAACCCGCGCAATGACGTTTTAGATATTGAAGGAATTTCGGGTGTTGCTCATGCCAACGGTGTTCCGTTGATTGTTGACAACACCGTTGCTTCACCGTGGTTAGTGCGTCCGTTTGAATGGGGCGCCGACATTGTTGTGCATTCGGCCACCAAGTTCATTGGTGGTCATGGCACTTCAATTGGTGGCTTAATTGTTGATGCCGGTTCATTTGATTTCTCGGCGAACGACAAGTTCCCCATGTTCACCGAACCTGATCCGAGTTATCACGGCTTGCAGTACTGGCCGGCACTTGGTGCGGGTTCGTACATCATCAAAGCACGCGTGCAATTACTGCGTGATATGGGTCAAGCCATCACACCGTTTAACTCGTTCTTGTTCTTACAAGGATTAGAAACCTTGAGTCTGCGTATGGAACGTCATAACGAAAATGCCGCCAAAGTGGCTGCTTTCTTGGCCAATCATCCGCAGGTTGAATCGGTGCAGCATGCCAGCCTCACTTCATCACCATGGCATGAACGGGCCAAGAAATACTCCGGTGGACGCGGTTTCGGCTCGGTACCGGCCTTCGTAATTAAGGGCGGAAAAGAATCAGGTCAGAAGTTTGTGGAAGCACTTACGTTGCACAGCCATGTTGCCAACATCGGTGACGTGCGTTCGTTGGCGATTCATCCCGCCACCACCACCCACTCACAGTTGACCGAAACCGAACAACTTTCAACCGGCGTGAACCCTGGTCTTGTGCGTTTGTCCGTTGGCCTTGAGTCCATCGACGACATTCTCGCCGACTTAGAAAAGGGCTTCGCCGCCGCCAAGTAACCCCATAATTTCCCGCGACTAGTGTCATTACGACACATAAGGGGGAATGTATGGACGCCAAATTCGATTTCTCAGGCAAGGTCGTCATCGTGACGGGCTCCACCAAAGGGTTGGGTCGCGCCATGGTTGACGGCTTTGCTGATGCCGGCGCCAAAGTAGTGGTGAGCAGTCGCAAACAAGAACTATGTGATCAGGTCGCGGCGGAATTAACGGCGCGCACCGGAGCCGAAGTTTTACCGTTGGCTTGCCATGTGGGCGATTGGGATGCCATTGGCGAATTCGTCGACAAAGTTGCTTCGCATTTCGGACGCATTGATGTGTTGGTCAACAATGCCGGCATCAATCCGTCAAGCGATTCATTGATGGATACCGATCTTGGTCTTTGGCGCAAAGTTTTTGCCGTGAATTTGGAAGGCCCGTTGCGCATGTCCACCTGTGCGGCGCCCATCATGCGCGATAGCGGCGGCGGTTCCATCGTGAACATCTCAACCGTGGGTGCTTATAGCGGTGGTCCCGGTGTCGGTGCATATGGAGCATCAAAAGCAGCGTTACTAAACATGACGCGCACGATGTCGAAAGAGTTGGCGCCATGGAACATTCGCGTGAACTCCATTTGTCCGGGCCCTATTAAGAGCGAACTCACCGAAGGTGCCGAACGTATGGCTCCTGGTTTTTATGACCGCGCCGCTTCGGCAACATCAATGAAACGAGTGGCGGAAACAGCCGAAATCATCGGACCGGTTCTTTACTTGGCCAGCGACTTATCGTCGTTTGTTACCGGTGAAGATCACTCAGTTTCTGGTGGTATGCCGCGCGGTTAAAGGCGCTCAACGATGTAATCGATGCAATTGGTTAATGCTTCGATATCGCTGGGATCAATCGACGGGAACATGGCGACGCGAATTTGGTTACGGCCAAGTTTGCGGTAACCCTCCGTGTCGACAATTCCATTGGCGCGCAACACTTTGTTCAACACCGCAACATCAATGGCCTCATCCATATCGATAGTGGCGACAACATGACTGCGATGTTCAGGGTTGGTCACAAACGGGGATGCAAACGAACGCGCTTCGGCCCAGTTGTACATGATGTTGGCTGATTGATCACTACGGCCGGCCGCCCAATGCAAGCCTCCGTTTTCATTCACCCATTCAATTTGTTGAACGGCGAGGAAAATGGTGGCCAGCGCCGGAGTGTTATACGTCTGGTCTTTGCGCGAGTTATCAAGCGCCGTCGCCAAATTAAGCGATTCGGGAATCCAACGACCCGAAGCGGCGATCTTTTCAATTCGTTCAATCGCGGCCGGTGACACAGTGGCAATCCATAAACCGCCATCGGAAGCCAAACACTTTTGCGGTGCGAAGTAATACACATCGGTTTGATTGGCATCAAAACGCAAACCACCGGCGGCCGATGTTGCATCAACTAAAACAATTCCTTGATCGCTTACGCGCTGTAAGTCGCTAGCAACGCCGGTGGATGTTTCGTTATGGGTGAATGCATATGTATCGACACTGGGATCAGCAACGGCTTGGGGACGCGTTCCTGGTTCGGCCGAAATCACCGAAGGTTCATCGAGGAACGGCGCGGCCTTAGCGGCGGCGGCGAACTTGGAAGAGAACTCGCCAAAGGTCAAGTGTTGGCTGCGCTTTTCGATCAATCCGAAAGTGGCGATATCCCAGAACACGGTCGATCCGCCGTTACCGAGCATGACCTCATAACCATCCGGTAACGCAAACATTTCGGCAATGCCGTTTCGTAAACGCGACACCATGTAGCGAACTGGTTCGGCCCGATGACTCGTTCCTAAATAGGTTGTCGCCACTTCATTAAGTGCGGCCACGGCTTCCGGTCGCACTTTCGATGGTCCGCAGCCAAAGCGTCCATCGGCGGGCAACATTTCGGAGGGGATGGTGATGGGGGGAGAAGTAGTCACCTCTCCATCGTCGCACATGGTTCACACCATCGTGTTGTCCAATTCAGTAGGTATTGACCCCGCCGAACCGGTAGCGTCTCGTCTCGCCCCCCACGATTTTCAAGGATCCACCATGCCCTTAGAACGACTTTCCCGACGAGTTGGAGCGATTACCGAATCGGCCACCTTGGCTGTGGATGCTCGAGCCAAAGCCATGAAGGCGGCCGGGGAACCGGTTATTGGATTTGGTGCTGGCGAACCTGACTTCCCAACTCCCGCTCATATTGTCGAAGCGGCCGTCGAAGCATGTCGTGATCCGAAGAACCATCGGTACACACCAGCCGGTGGTTTACCCGAATTGAAAGAAGCAATCGCCGCCAAAACATTGCGCGATTCCAAAGTTGAAGTTCTTCCCGGACAGGTGCTCATCACAAACGGTGGCAAACACGCCGTGTACAACACTTTCGAAGCACTTTTAAATCCGGGTGATGAAGTGTTGTTGCCGGCGCCTTTTTGGACGACCTATCCAGAACCAATCGCGTTAGCCGGTGGCAAGTCAGTGATTATTCCAACTGATGTGTCTTCCGGTTTTCGAGTCACCGTTGAACAATTAGAAAAAGCGCGCACACCGCAAACAAAAGCGTTGCTATTTGTTTCACCTTCAAACCCAACCGGCGCGGTATATCCGCCGGAAGAAGTGCGAGCCATTGGCGAATGGGCGTTAAAGCACGGCATTTGGGTGATCACCGATGAGATTTATGAACACCTCACCTTTGGTGACAACGTGTTTTCATCCATCTTGGCGTTAGTGCCTGAACTCGCCGACACCTGTGTGGTGTTAAACGGTGTGGCCAAAAC
>CAYOHV010000062.1:0-1466 GCA_964403825.1 uncultured Bifidobacterium sp.
CCACGCTTTTACATTTACAAAACGGTGAACCGCGCTTTGGTTCGGCATCGTTAGATGAGTTCTCTTCCGCGGGTGGCTATATCGGCGCTGCGTTTGGTCAACCGTTAGCAACGGCCACGGGTGTTTGGGGCGTCACGCTTTTAAGCATCGCTCTTTTCGTTGTTGGTCTAGTGGTGATGACCGGAATTTCGATTCGTACCGCAGCCTCAACAGTGGCGCAATGGTTGCGTCCGGCGCGGGCAGCCATTGGTCGCGCTTTTCAGTCAATGTTTGAATTGAAGCATTCAGCGAAAAAGGAACAAAAAGAAGAACTCTCAGCTCCTCTTCTTTATAACGGCGACTATGCGGTTGACGCTGAAGCCGAGCCAATCCTTTCTGAACTGGTTGAAGACGAAAACATTCTTGAAGAACATTTTGATGACGATTCATCGGTTTTCATTGCCGGATCAGATGACGATCCCTATGTCGAAGATGAACTCGATATCCATGTTCCCAGCGCTGAAGAAGTTCCGGCTGGTGAACAACTCAAGATGCCAATGCCGCGTGCAAAAAAGGTCAACTGGAAACTCCCATCCACGAAGTTGCTCGAGCGTTCTACGGCTCAAGAAATCAACAAGAAGTTGGTGGAAGAACGAGGCCGCGTTTTAGAAGCGTCGTTAGCCGAACATGGTGTGCAAACGCGTCTGGTTGGCATGGTCGTTGGTCCAACAGTTACTCGTTATGAACTTGAACTGGAACCGGGTGTCAAAGTCGCGAAAGTAACGAGCTTGCATAAAGACATCGCTTATGCGATGGCATCGCCTGATGTGCGCATCCTCGCTCCTATTCCGGGCAAACAAGCGATTGGCGTCGAAGTTCCCAATGACAATCGTCAACTTGTGGCGGTGGGCGACATTCTGGCTTCACCCGAAGCGAAAGCCGCCAAAAACCCCCTAGAAGTGGCCATTGGCCGCGATATCAATGGCCGAGCCGTAATGGCTGATTTGGCCAAGATGCCACATATCTTGATTGCCGGTGCTACCGGTGCCGGTAAGTCGTCATGTATCAACTCATTGTTGACATCAATTTTGATGCGTTCTACTCCCGATGATGTTCGTTTAATTCTCATCGATCCGAAGCGCGTTGAATTAGGTCAGTACAACCGACTTCCGCATTTGTTAACTCAAGTTGTTACGAATCCGAAGAAGGCCGCAAACGCGTTGGCGTGGGCAGTGAAGGAAATGGATCGTCGTTACGATTTGTTATCCGAATGTGGCTTCCGCGATATCGGTGGTTATAACGAAGCGTTCGATCGCGGCGAACTTGTTGATGATCCCGCCATGAATATCGAATACCAACGACTTCCTTATATTTTGGTGGTTGTTGACGAATTAAACGACTTGATGATGGTGGCGGCCCGCGATGTTGAAGAGTCGATTTGTCGTATTGCCCAAATGGCGCGTGCGGTGGGTATCCATTTAGTTATT
>CAYOHV010000062.1:1476-8737 GCA_964403825.1 uncultured Bifidobacterium sp.
TTGCCACGCAGCGTCCATCGGTAAACGTCATCACGGGTGTGATTAAAGCCAACGTGCCGGCTCGCTTAGCGTTCGCCGTTTCCAGTTTGGCTGATACACGCGTCATCCTCGATCAAGGTGGAGCGGAAAAACTGCTCGGCCGTGGCGACATGTTGCTTTTAGGTCCGTCGTCGAGTGTGGCGCAACGTATTCAAGGCTCATGGGTGACTGAAGATGAAGTGCGCGCCGTTGTTGGAACATGGCGTAAACAATCGCCCGATGTTCATTATGACGATTCGGTTCAAGGATCAGATGAACAAGGTGCTAGCGGTGGCGGTGGCGCCATGGGTGGCAGCGATGATGATGATGAACTTCTTCAACAAGCCATCGAATTGGTGGTGCGTTCGCAGATGGGTTCAACCTCAATGTTGCAGCGCAAATTGCGAGTCGGCTTTGCCCGCGCTGGTCGCTTGATGGATCTTTTAGAACAACGTGGTGTTGTCGGTCCTTCAGAAGGTTCTAAAGCCCGCACGGTGCTTATGACGCCTGAAGAACTTGATGGCAGCGGCGACTAATTAACGCGGTCCAACAAAACGAATATCGAGTGAGCGCAAATACGTATGTAAGCCCGCGTCTTGAATCGGAATGATGTAAGCGCGGTGACCCGATTCGTTGTAATGGGCATGCCATAAACCAGGCGGTGTTACGAATGCGCTATGCGGTTCCCAATCCACCCGAACGGGATCAACAATTTCGCCGTGTTCATCGACCGAACGTCCCACCAAGGTGTAACAACCAGGCTGGCAGTCGGCGACTAAATCCAGAGCCACTGATTGATGACGGTGAGCCCGTTGCACGGCGCCTTCGGGAACCAGCCCGTACATGGCCCATAACGTATGGGTCACCGTCTGTGTGCGATCGTTAGGCGTGGTGTTCAAAAGCACCGAAAGTCGATTGCGGTCCAATGCGTGCGGTGCATTTTCGATTTCATCTAAATGGGCGGTCACCACTTGACGCGGAAATCGAGTGGGCGCGAATTTCTGTTCGCTTGGTTGTACGCCTAAATAACGCAGTAAAGGTTCGTCGGTTACCCAATACATAGTGGAATCTGTTTTCGCCGTATGGGTTGAAACACAATTCGCCGGCAAAACAAAAAAGTCACCTTGTTGCCATTGCAAATGTTGATCGCCATTCGCATTGTTAAGGGTGGTGACGCCTTCGCCTTCCATGACGTAATACAACTCTGACGTTGCTCGCGGTGACGTAATGAGATGTTCATTAGCGGCAATACGCACGAACGATGCCAAAAGAGCCGGCGATGTTGCCGGCCCATGATCAATCGCTAATTCGGTTGATAAATCGAAATGAACAATGCCGGTGCGAAGATCTTGATGTTGTTTGGCCGCAAACGTTTGCATTGGAATTTTGGGAACACGTCCGGCACCAACGGGATTGGCTGCTTTCGAATACTCCCAATATGCCGACTGACCCGACCAGTCATCATTGCGATCAACATCGACATGTTCAGTCATAGGCCTAGTCTGCCGCGAAAGTCGAAGGCCTCGCCGCTCGGCAGAACTACACTTGCTCTATGTCCGATCGCGGCCTTACACATCTCGACCCGCTGGGACGAGCACGCATGGTTGATGTCACGCCGAAAGAAGCGTCGCATCGACGAGCAATCGCCCGGGGACGGGTGTACATGACCTCCGAGACGGCTTCACTGGTCGCTCGTGGTGCAATTACCAAAGGTGATGTGCTTGCGGTGGCACGCGTGGCGGGAATTCAAGCGGCGAAGCGCACGCCCGATTTGATCCCTCTTTGTCATCCGTTGTTAGTGGGTTCGGTCTTCATCAATTTCCGTATTGAAGACGAGTTCATCGAAGTGGAAGCCCAAGTGGAAACGGTGGATCGCACGGGCGTCGAAATGGAAGCCCTCACTGCTTGTTCGGTGGCGGCACTCACTATTTACGACATGTGCAAATCATCGGACCGCTCGATGACCATCGGCGATATCACGTTGTGGGAGAAAACGGGAGGGCGTTCTGGCCCTTATCGGCGTGATCCGGAACTCTCCATTGATAACCCCTCAGAGGCGGGTCCCTTCACTGGAAAACCGGCCCAATATGACGAAACCGACGGCGGAAATCGTCAAAATCTTTGACCTGACAAAATATCTCGATTTCCGTTTTTCCCAAGGGGGACAAGGGATCCCTCTATGCGAAGGCGAATTCTGAAGTTTCCTCTCCGTCATTTTCGTCGTAGAATCGTAATATTCACCTGCAATCCGGCCTTCGGGCCCTGACCGGATAAGGCGCCGAAAAAACCGTGACTCTCGTCATCCTCTTTGTTTTGGCAGCAGTTTGGGCTGTGTACTTAATTTCGTGGGTTCGTTCCCGAACTGAACACCGCCGCGTGAATTCAATTCATTCATTTTCAAACCACCTTTCCATTTTGGATAAGGCCGTCAGTGATGACGCGTCGTCGCCAGTAGCGCCCCGTGTGCAACCACTGGTGGGTGGCCACTATTTCTCACCCAAGCGTCAAACCCTTTCACCGCAAAAGAAGCGTCGTCGCGACATTCTCTTCGGTCTTTCGGGTGCAACCGCCTTTTTCCTCTTGGCCACGTTGATGTTCGGTTCGGCCACCGTCATGATGCTGTTCTTGCTGAGTGCATCTGCGCTGGGCGGCTATGTGTACCTGCTGGTTCAGCACCGTAAGCAAGCCGAAGAGCGTAAAACCAAGGTTCGTTCCTTCCCGGTGGTTGAAACTGCACCAGCGCCTCAAGCCGAGCAAATCGATGTCATGGATATCGTGCTTGGCGATCAAGAGCGTCATTTACGTGTTGTCGGCGGCAACTAAGTCGAATCTGACTCGCCAATTGACGTCAACTACATTGGCAAACCCTGCGGGGGTGTAGCTCAGTTGGCTAGAGCGCTACGTTCGCAACGTAGAGGTCGGGAGTTCGATTCTCCTCACCTCCACCGCAAAAAGTCCCGGCCTTGCGGCCGGGACTTTGCTTTACAACTCGTTGTTTCGTTGTCGTTGCGTTTACGAAAGACGCTCAACGATCATGGCCATACCTTGACCGCCACCAACACACATTGATTCCATACCAATGGTGCCGCCGGTGTCTTCAAGTCCATTTAACAATGTGGCCATGATGCGTGCGCCTGTCATACCGAATGGATGACCAAGAGCAATTGCTCCACCATTCACGTTCAACTTGTCATAGGAAATGTTGAGATGACGCGCTGACGGAACAACCTGTGCCGCAAACGCTTCGTTGATTTCTACTAAGTCAATATCGTCAATCGTCATTCCGGCGCGTGCCATTGCTTGACGACATGCATCGATTGGTCCTAAGCCCATGATTTCGGGATCAAGTGCGCTCACACCAGAAGAAATAATGCGAGCTAACGGTGTGATTCCAAGTTCACGCGCTTTGGTATCGCTCATCACGATGACCGCGGCAGCACCATCGTTAAGCGGGCAAGCATTGCCGGCAGTGATGGTTCCGTCGGGGCGGAACACTGGCTTTAATTCGGCCAACTTTTCTACGGTGGTGCCGGCGCGAATGCCGTCATCACGACTAACCGATACGGCCTTTCCATCAGCATCAACGGTGTCGATCGGAGTGATTTCACGTTCAAAGAATCCACGCTCAAGAGCAGCGGTCGCACGTTGTTGTGAAAGTGCGGCGAATTCGTCTTGATCGGCGCGCGAAACGTTTTCAACCTGCGCAACGTTTTCTGCGGTTTGACCCATGCCTAAGTAGTAGTCAGCAATTCCGTTGTAGGGAGTCCAAGTTGGTGCACCACCAGTTGAACGTTCGGCGGTGCGGGCTTCGGCGCCGGCCATCTTCGGGTTATGGGTACCGGGCAAACCATCAGACATTCCTAAACCAAATTGGCTCACGGTTTCGACGCCAGCAGCAATGAAGGCATCGCCTTCACCGGCTTTGATGGCGTGTGCAGCCATACGAATTGTCTGCAATGACGATGAGCAATAGCGGTTCACGGTGACACCGGGAACATGTCCTAAACCGGCGAGGTCAGCAACAACGCGCGCAATGTTGTAACCCTGAGCGCCAGCGGGCTGCGCGCAACCGAGCATGAGGTCATCCCATGTCACGTTGGCGAGCTGCGGAACTTTGGCAACGGCGGCGGCCACGATGGTGGCAGCTAAATCGTCAGGTCGTACTTGGGTAAGTGATCCTTTGTGCGCTCGACCGATTGCACTGCGGGCGGTCGAAACGATTACTGCTTCTGGCATGGGAACTCCTCATTGAACGTAAACCGGCCGGCAGGCGGCCTTCGGCTCTCTTTGTTTATCGCAGGAATGCGACCGGCGGGTAACTTCGCGGGTAGGCATTGGCCTTCTCCAATGGAAATCACCCAGAAAGAGGACATATGGCTATCGATCTCAGCGCATTGGTTGCACCGCAATCGACGGCCATTGTCGCCTCGGAATGCCAGAACGGAGTTCTTGGTCCGCAATCGTCGTTGCCCGAGTTAGCGGCGGCGGCTGCCGACAACGTCATTCCGAATGGTGCTCGTCTTCTGGCCGGAGCGCGCAAAGCAGGCGTACAAGTTATTCATTCTGTTTTTTGGCGGCGCGCCGATTGGAAAGGTGCCAATAGCAACGGGCGACTTTTTGTTGCTATGCGCAAAATGGGCGCCGTTGTTATGGAACCCGGATCCGAACTGGCCGCACCGATTCCCGAATTTTCACCTTCGCCGGATGACATTGTTTTGGGTCGCTATCACGGTCTCGATCCTTTTGGTGGAACTGACCTCGATCCGGTGTTACGCAATCTTGGTGTGAGCACGGTTGTGGTAATGGGTGTATCGCTCAATGTGGCGTTAATTGGTTTATGTGTTGGATTAGTGAACGCCGGCTATCAAGTGGTTGTTCCCCGCGACGCGGTCACCGGTGTTCCGGCGGAATACGCGCAAGACATGCTCACTTACACCTATCCAATGGTGGCAACGATCAGCGATACCGATCAGTTGCTTGAAGCATGGTCGGTGTGATTCGTCGATGACGATTGAAAACAATGATCGTTCAATGGGTCGGCGTGGATTAGCGACTCGACGCAAATTTTTAGATGCGGCAGCAAAACTGCTGGACGAACATTCCTATCGCGATGTCACGGTGACGGAAATTGCGAAAGAAGCAGGAACATCACCGGCCACGTTTTATCAATATTTTTCTGATGTTGAAGATGTTGTTCTGGCTTTAGCCGATGAACTGGTTTCGGTAGCCGCCACGCAATTAGCAACGCGAGTACGCAACGGAAATTGGGCAAGTGAATCGGCTTGGGAAAGTGCGCTGTCCCTTTCCGATGCATTTATTGCACTGTGGGCATCGCATCGTTCCATTTTGCGCTTAATTGATTTAGCCAATGATGAAGGTGATTCCCGTTTTCGTGAAGTGCGAACTCGATTGCTGGCGCCGACCACCAACGCATTAGTTGATGTTTTACAAAAGCGAAAAAATGTGGCCGACCCATTAGCGGAAGCCGGCGTTTTAGTTTCGATGCTCGCTCACGTAGCCGCGCATGAACAAGGTTTGCAGTCATGGGGGGCGCGTCCGAATGAGTTGCGTCGCTCAATGGCCCGCATTTTGTATGTCACGTTGACGGGTCAGCTGTCGCCTTCATAATCGCGACGGGCCCGATCGGCCATTGATCCACGGCGGAAGAGCCCCCAAAGACAGCCCGCTACGACCAGACCTACGCCAATTGCTACCCAGATCATGCCTGCGACGCTAGAGCACCCTTCTAGGATCAAGTGAACTCAAACGGGAATCGCCGGCGAAAAGGATGCTTCGATGAAACTTTCAGTGGGGTTGCCCACCCATATGGTCGAGATGCGAGATGAATGGTGTTCGGCTGAAGCGATTTCCGCAATGGCGCAAGCCGTTGAAGCCGCCGGCGCTTATGCCGTCTTTGTAACTGATCACCCGGCACCCGATGTTCGTTTTATGTCCAAGGGCGGGCATCACTCATTAGATCCGTTTGTGACACTCACCGTTGCGGCCGCAGCAACACAAAAGGTTCGTTTGCATTTCAACCTCGCCATCTTGGCTTATCGCAATCCGTTCATTTCGGCCAAAGGTGTTGCCACACTCGATGTGGTGTCAAACGGTCGAGTGATTTTGGGAACCGGCGCTGGTTATTTGCAACCGGAGTTCAACGCCGTTGGTGGAGATTTCGAAAATCGTAATGACATCACGGATGAAGCCATCAACATTATGAAAATGGTGTGGTCGGGTGAACCGGTCACTTATGAAGGTTTGCATTTCACCGCTAATGAAACGGTGGCGCTTCCGCTGCCCGTACAAAAACCGCATCCGCCAATTTGGATTGGTGGAAATTCAAATCGCGCTATTCGTCGCACCGTTGAATTAGCTGATGGTTGGAACCCGATGCCATCGCCGGCTCGAGCCTCAAAGTTGCTGCGCACACCACCAATCGAAACCATTGACGATTTGGCGAAACGAATTGGCGATCTGAAAGCGGCCTGCGAAAAAGTGGGACGGGCCGATGTTCCGGATGTGATTTTCACGCCAATGGGCTACGACTTTTTCTCCGGCGATTTCCCACCGGCATCGCAATTCCTCGACGATATTGCGGCGTATTCCGCAATCGGCGTTTCGTGTTTAACCATCAATTTGCCTGGTGCCAGTCGCGCCCAATGGCTAGAGAGCGTGAACTGGTTGGGTACTGAAGTTATTTCGCAGTTGTCGTGATAACGAACGACAAAGCACTTGCAGCCCAAGCCCTTCGTGAAGGGAAACTGGTGGCGTTACCAACCGAAACCGTTTACGGCTTGGCCGCTGATGCCAGCAACGCCAAAGCAGTGCAACGCATCTTTTCGGTGAAGGGACGTCCCACCCATCATCCGCTCATTGTTCATATTGCCGACGCCGATCAACTTTCTTCTTGGGCCCGTGATATTCCGGCAGTTGCTTATGTATTGGCCGACGCGTTTTGGCCCGGCCCTTTAACAATGTTGTTATGGAGACATGAATCTGTTGGCGATGAGGTAACTGGTGGACGTGACACCGTTGGACTGCGAGTTCCTGAACATGAACTCACCCTTGCGGTCTTGCGTGAATTTGGTGGTGCCGTGGCGGCACCTTCGGCTAACCGATTCGGCAAAGTAAGTCCGACGACCGCCGCGCATGTTGACTCGGATTTAGGTTCGGATGTGGATGTCATATTGGACGGGGGAGCATGCACGGTTGGCGTTGAATCAACCATTGTCGATTTAAC